>CAKTRT010000021.1 GCA_934597535.1 uncultured Oscillospiraceae bacterium
GAAAAGCTCTGGCTCGTGACGCGCGTGGGCATGGACATCAAGCTCAAATGCACGCGCTGCGGCCGCGAGGTGATGCTCCCGCGCGCCAAGGCGGAAAAGGGCATCAGGAAAATCGTAGAAAGGGAGGAACCCCATGAATAAGAAGACGAGAGCCGTTGCGATCCTGCTGGTCGCGGTGATGATCCTGTCGCTCGTGGCGTCGATGATCATTCCCTACCTGTAAGGAAAAGATGCGCTGCGGCAAACGCCGCGCGAAAAAGTGGATCAAGAAAGGGATATCTCTTCTTTGGAGAAGGGATGTCCTTTTTTTCTGTCTCATAGCACGGCGTCTTTCGCCCTTTTCCTGTCCGCGCGGCGGCTATAATGGACTTCCGTTGAGGGAGGTGTGCCATGGTCGTCTACATAGAAAGCGTGTTCGCTTTCAATTTTCTCGTTGATTATCTGCTGCTGTTCGGCGCGGCGCGGCTTGCCGGGCGGACGGTCGCGCGGCGAAGACTTTTGCTTGGGGCGTCGATCGGCGGTATTTATGCTGCGGTGCAGCTCTTTTTGCCGAAAAGTGTCGTTTTCCTGCTGCTCTCGCTCGCTTTGATGGGCGCGGCGGCGTATCGCGGCAGCGGACGAGCGATCAAACTGACGCTGCTGTTTTTCCTTGCCTCGTGCGGACTCGCTGGCGTAGTGATGCTGTTGGGCCAGAGCTTTGGGTCGATGGCGCGCCTTGCGCGCGGCGTAGTGGCGGCGGATCTGCCGTGGGGCGTCTTTTTGATCGCAGCGGGGGTGTCGTATCTGCTGCTTTCCGTCGTATTCCGCTGCGGTGCAGCGTACACGGGAAAGGAAATGGCGGATGTCACCCTCGCTTATCGCGGAAGAAACGCCCGCGTGCGCCTGCTGCGTGATACTGGCAATCTATTGACAGATCCGCTGACAGGGAGGGGAGTACCGGTCGTTGACATTCATGCGCTGGGAGGGCTTATCAGCATGGAAGAGACTGCCGTGCTGCCGCGCATCGCGTATTGCAGCGTGGGCAATGCGGACGGAACACTGCCGCTGCTGCGCTGTGAAGGAATAACGGTTGACGGAATAGAACTTGGCCCGCGCGCCGTTGCCCTGGCGGAACACCCGCTCGGCGGCGATGGCGGCGCGTATGCGGGGCTTTGGTGCGAGGGAGAAGAAAAGGGGGAGAACAATGTTCAGACGTCTATGGCTTAGGCTGCGGTTTCGGCTCATCGACTGGGGATTGATCGCACGGCGCGGGATCTTTTACATCGGCGGCAGCGATACACTGCCGCCCCCGCTTGAGCGCGCGGAGGAGGCGGAGCTGATCGCGCGCATGGATGCGGGGGATGAAAGCGTGCGCCGCACGCTCATCGAGCATAACCTGCGCCTTGTCGCCTACATTGCGCGCCGCTTTGAAAATACCGGCATCAACATCGAAGACCTCATCTCCATTGGCACGATCGGCCTTATCAAGGCGGTAAACACCTATCGTAGCGACAAGAACATCAAGCTTGCGACCTACGCCTCGCGCTGCATCGAAAACGAGATCCTCATGCATCTGCGCAAGACCGCGCCGCAGAAGTCCGAGGTCAGCTTTGACGAGCCGCTCAACACTGACTGGGACGGCAATGAGCTGCTGCTCTCCGACATTCTCGGCACCGATGAGGACATGGTCATGAAGCCCATTGAGGACGATGTGGACCGGCAGCTGCTGAATGAGGCGGTCGACCGCCTTGCCCCAAGGGAAAAAACGATCATTACGCTGCGCTTTGGCCTTGGCGGGCGGGAGGAAAAAACGCAGAAGGAGGTCGCAGACCTAATGGGCATCTCGCAGAGCTATATCTCACGGCTGGAAAAGCGCATCATCGCACGGCTGCGCAAGGAAATTATCAAAATGAGTTGACAAGCGGCGCAAAAAACGGTATGATTCAGCGTGGAAATGCGAAGAAGAGGAGCAGTATCCGTATCCGGAAGCGAAGAGAGAGGGCGTTTGGTGCAAGCCCTTGTGAAGGATGCGGCGAAGTCGCCTCGGAGCCGCCGCGCCGAAGGAGCAGTAAGCCGGACGGGAACTCCCGTTACAGAGTTACGAGTGTCCGCAAAAGCGGAAATTCAGGTGGTACCGCGGTCATTGATCGCCCTGAGCAGCGAAGGCTGCTCAGGGCGTTTTTTACTATGAAAGGGAGCGAATATGGCCATACAGTTTGAGACCGACTACAATATGGAAACACTGACGGCGATGGCCAGGGGCCTGCGCAAAACCGTGCGCAGAAAGCGCAGCCGCCGCGTACACATTTTTGCGGCGGTCGTGCTGATTCTCGGCATTCTGACGATTCTTGCCACGGTCTCAGGCGGCGAACCGTTCGGCGCGAGCGGCATTGTGACGATGCTTGCGATGCTGGTGCTCATTCTGGCGACCCTTTTTGAGGACAGGCTGAACGCCTGGTTTGCGAAAAAGCGTCTGCTGCCGGGCACGGAGCACGCCGTCGCCACGTTTGAAGAGGACGGCTACGTTTCGGCAACGAGCATGTCGGAGAGCAAATTTTCCTATGCCCAGATCGTGGCCGTCGCCGAGACGGAGCGCTACTTCGTCTTCGCCCTGTCCTCGCACCATGCGCAGGCGTATGACAAGAGAAATATCTGCGGCGGGAACGTTGAAGACTTCCGCGCATTTATCGCCGAAAAGACGGGAAAGCCCATCGAAGAGATCAAATAAGAGCAATATTGTTCAAAAGATAGGAGAAAACCGATGAAAGAATTACCGAAAGTGTATGAGCCGCAGCAGGTCGAAGGCCGCATCTATCAGATGTGGATGGACCATGACTGCTTCAAGGCCGAGCCTGACCCGGACAAGAAGCCGTTTTCCATCGTCATGCCGCCGCCGAACGTCACCGGCCAGCTGCACATGGGCCACGCGATGGACTCGACGCTGCAGGATATCCTGACGCGCTTTAAGCGCATGCAGGGCTATTCTGCCCTGTGGCTTCCCGGCACCGATCACGCGGGCATCGCCACGCAGATCAAGGTCGAAGAGGAGCTGCGCACCAAGGAGGGCCTGACGCGCTACGACCTCGGCCGCGAGAAGTTTTTACAGCGCGTGTGGCAGTGGAAGGAAAAGTACGGCAACCGCATCGTCGAGCAGCAGAAGAAGATGGGCGCGAGCTGCGATTGGTCTCGCTCCCGCTTCACGATGGACGAGGGCTGCTCCAAGGCCGTGCGCGAGACCTTCTGTGAGCTCTACGACAAGGGCCTCATCTACAAGGGCAGCCGCATCATCAACTGGTGCCCGCACTGCCTGACCGCGCTTTCCGACGCGGAGGTCGAGTATGTCGACAAGCCGGGCCACCTCTGGTATATCCGCTACCCGCTCTCCGACGGCAGCGGCGACATCGTCGTCGCCACCACCCGTCCCGAAACGATGATGGGCGATACGGGCGTTGCGGTCAACCCCGAGGACGAGAAGTTCAAGCACCTGATCGGCAAGACCTGCATCCTGCCGATCATGAACCGCGAGATCCCCATCGTGGGCGACGAGTACTGCGAGATCGGCTTCGGCACGGGCGCCGTTAAGATGACCCCCGCGCACGACCCCAACGACTTTGAGGTCGGTCTTCGCCACAACCTCGAGGTCATCCGCGTCATCGCCGATAACGGCACGATCAACGAAAACGGCGGCAAGTACAACGGCATGGACCGCTACGAGTGCCGCAAGGCCATCGTCAGGGACTTAGAGGAGCAGGGCTACCTCATCAAGACCGAGCCCTACTCTCACAACGTCGGCACGTGCTATCGCTGCCACAACGACGTCGAGCCGCTTATCTCCGCGCAGTGGTTCGTCAAGATGGAGCCGCTTGCCAAGGAGGCCATCCGCGTTGTGAACGACGGCACGATCAAGTTCGTGCCCGAGCGCTTCACCAAGACCTATATCAACTGGATGGAAAACGTGCACGACTGGTGCATTTCCCGTCAGCTGTGGTGGGGCCATCAGATCCCCGCGTGGTACTGCGATGAGTGCGGTCACATCAACGTCAAGCGCGAAGACCCGACGGAATGCGAAAAGTGCGGCTGCAAGCACTTGACGCGCGAGGAGGACGTGCTCGATACCTGGTTCTCCTCCGCGCTCTGGCCGTTCTCCACGATGGGCTGGCCCGACCTCGATTCTCCCGATCTCAAGTACTGGTATCCCACGTCCGTCATGGTCACGGGCTATGATATCATCTTCTTCTGGGTCGCGCGCATGATCTTCTCCGGCATGGAGCAGATGAAGAAGGAGCCGTTCAAGACCGTCTTCATCCACGGTCTCGTCCGCGACGACAAGGGCCGCAAGATGTCGAAGTCGCTCGGCAACGGCATCGACCCGCTGGAGATGGCCGAGAAGTACGGCGCGGACGCGCTGCGCTTCAACCTCATCACCGGCAACTCCCCGGGCAACGACATGCGCTTCTACGTCGAAAAGTGCGAGGCGATGCGCAACTTCTGCAACAAGATCTGGAACGCGAGCCGCTTCGTGATGATGAACCTGACGATCGACCACGTGGAGCTGCCCAAAAAGCTCGAGCTCGAGGACAAGTGGATCCTCTCGAAGCTCAATACGCTCATCCGCGAGGTCACGGACAATATGGACGCCTTCGAGCTCGGCGTCGCGTCCGCAAAAATTTATGACTTCATCTGGGACAACTACTGCGACTGGTTCATCGAGCTGACGAAGAACCGCCTCAACAGCGACGATCAGACCACGCGCGAGAACGCACAGAACGTCCTCTGCTATGTCCTCATCGAGACGCTCAAGCTCCTGCACCCGTTCATGCCGTTCATCACGGAGGAGATCTGGCAGGCGCTGCCGCACGAGGGCGACTTCCTGATGCTCTCGAAGTGGCCGGAGTATGACGGAACGTTCCGCTTCCCCGCCGAGGAAGAGGCGATGCAGACCGTCATCGAGGCCATCACCGCCATCCGCGCACGCCGCAACGAGATGAATGTCGCCCCGTCGAAGAAGGTGCACTACACCGTTGCCACCGCGCACGCCGATACGTTCAGTGCCGGCATCCCATTCTTCACGCGCCTGGCCTCCGCAAGCGATGTGACCATCGTGTCCGCCGACGCTGCTATCGACGCTGACGGCAAGGTCGAGGTAGACACCCACGCCGCGCGCATCTTCATGCCGCTCGCCGAGCTCGTTGACTTTGAAAAGGAGCTCGCGCGCATCGCCAAGGAGAAGGCGAACGCCGAAAAGCAGCTCGCCGGTATCGAGAGCAAGCTCAAAAACGAGGGTTTCCTCGCCAAAGCGCCGGAGGTGGTCGTGAACGGCGCCCGCGCCGACGCCGAAAAGCTCAGAGCGCTTATTGAGAAGCTGGATGCTTCCGCGGCGGCGATGAAAAAATAAAAGCGATCAGGGGGCTGTTTTCCTGTTGGGAAAGCAGCCCTCTTGCATTAAGCTCTTTTCAACCGCCGCTTTTTTTGCTATACTGAAGAAACCAAAGATAAGGAGGAGACTTCCATGAACAAGATCACACTTGGCAAGACGGGGCTTGTCATTGAGAAAAATGGCTTCGGCTGCCTGCCGATCCAGCGCATCAGCGAGCAGGATGCGGTCAAGCTGCTGCACAAGGCGTATGACGGCGGCATCAACTTTTTTGATACGGCGCGCGCCTATTCCGACAGTGAGCAGAAGGTCGGCGCGGCGTTTTCGTCGATGCGAGATCATGTCGTGCTGGCGACGAAGACCGGCGCACAGACAGCGGAGGGCTTCTGGAAGGACCTTGAGACCAGCCTTCGCACGCTGAAGACCGACTGCATCGACATTTATCAGTTTCACAACCCCGCTTTCTGCCCGAAGCCGGGCGGAGAAGACGGCCTGTACGACGCGGCGCTCGAGGCGAAAAAGCAGGGCAAGATCCGCCATATTTCCATTACGAACCACCGCCTCGCCGTGGCGCACGAGGCCATCGATTCGGGACTCTACGAGACGCTGCAATTCCCGTTCAGCTACTTAGCCGGCGAGCAGGAGATGGAGCTTGTCAGAAAATGCCGCGAAAACAACATGGGCTTTATCGCCATGAAGGGCATGGCGGGCGGCCTGATCCGCGACGGCTTTACAGCCGCTGCATGGATGGCGCAGCAGCAGGGCGTTGTGCCCATCTGGGGCGTGCAGCGCGAGAGCGAGCTCGATCAGTTCCTGCAGTGCATCCGCGAGGGCGTCGAGCTGACGGACAAGCGCAGGGCGACCATCGAGCGCGACCGTGAGGAGCTCTGCGGCGAATTCTGCCGCGGCTGCGGTTACTGCATGCCGTGCCCCGCTGGCATTGAGATCAATCAGTGCGCACGCATGTCGCTCATGCTGCGCCGCGCGCCCGCGGCAGCGTGGCTCACCGAAGAGTGGCAGCAGAAGATGCACCAGATCGAAAACTGCCGCCACTGCGGCCACTGCATGTCAAAGTGCCCATACGGTCTGAACACACCCGAGCTTTTACAGGCGAACTACAAGGACTATTGGGAAGTACTCGCAGCCAGCAAGGCGGAGAAATGAGACTAGATTTTTCGCAAAAATCCGCCGTCCGGCCGCTGACGGCGGCGGATGTGGATGAGATATTGGCGCTCTGCGCGGAGAATGAGCAGTTCTACCGTTATCATCCGCCGCTTGCGACGGGGGAGAGCATTTTGGAGGATATGACGGCGCTGCCGCCGGGGAAATGCGAGGAGGACAAGCATTATCTCGGCTTTTTCAGCGGGGAAACGCTTGTCGCCGTGCTGGACCTGATCGAGCACTACCCGCAAGATGACACCGCCTACATCGGCTTCTTTATGACGAAAAAAGAGCGGCAGGGTTGCGGCCTCGGCACGGCGCTGATCGGCGAATTGCTTGACGAGCTGCGGCGGGAGAAATTCCGCAAGGTGCGCCTTGCCATCGACAGGGGCAATCCGCAGAGCAGGGCGTTCTGGGAAAAGAACGGCTTTGCGTTGACGGGCGAGGAGTTCCCGCACGACGATTCGACGTACCTGCCGATGGAACGCGGACTGTAGAAGTGAAGAAGGACGCACCGCTGTGCAGATGGTATCTGCACAGCGGTGCGTTTTATTTTTAGAAAACAGCAGCTATTTCAATTCGTAAGTCCAGTCCTTACCGCACTGGCGGTAGAAAAACTCGCTGAGATCATCTTCTTCAAACACGCGGAGCAGGTCGAGCAAATCGGAGGACACAAGGTTGAGCGGAGGAAGATCGGCAAGTTCCGCCCACTAGATCTCGCCCTCGTCGGAAGAGCGCAGCGTTCCGGTGAACTGCTCCGCGCGATAGAGCAGCACGACATGACGCACGCCGTCTTCGCACCAGTCCTTGATCCCGCACAGGCGCGGAGAGGAGATCGTCAGACCTGTCTCCTCCTGAACCTCACGAATGACGGCATCTGTAAAGGATTCACCCTTTTCAACATGACCGCCCGGAAAAGCAACGCCTGGCCAGTTGGGATCTGTGCGGTCCTGCACCAAAACCTTGCTGCCGCGGCGGAGCACGCACATATTCATCAGTTCGACGGATTCCGTTCGTTCCATATGTGGGTTCTCTCTTTTCATTCAAAATAGTTTACTGTCTGGTTTTACTGTGCGCCGTGCGGCACCTTCGCCTTGGCGCTGAGCTTGTCGGCGCGGATGGCAAAGACCTCGACCGCGCGGGCCTGCTGCTCGGTAAATTTGTCCTCGCGGCCTGCCATGTGGCGCATGAGGGCAGTCAGCGCGGCGAGCTTTTCTTCGCCCTCTAAAAACTCTACATGTCCGACGCCGGTGACGGAGGCGAAGTAATAGCCGCACTGGCAGGCAACGTCGTGCTCATCGAACGTGCCGCGGCAGTCCATTTCAAAGGCGACGGTCGGATTTTTGCGCAGGATGTCGAGCTTGCGGCCCTCGCGGGCGCCGTGGCAGAAAAAGGAAAACGTTCCGTTTTCAAAAGAATAGCCGAAATTCAACGGCAGCAGATAAGGTTCCGTGTCATCCATCATAGCAAGATGAATTACTTTACAGTCGTTGATGATAGAAAGGATCTCGTTAAAGTCGGTGATCTCGCGGTCAGCTCTGCGCATGGTAAGCCCCCCATTTTTTTCACCATTATAGAAAAGCAGACGGAAAAAAACAAGCCCGATATGAGAAAAATCCGGCTATCGCCATACTTCGACAGAAAGCTTCGCATGGACAGGCTTATACTCTTGGCAAGGCTGAGCGGCAGACGGTCAAACTACAGAGGAGGGAAAACGATTGGAGGTCATTTCAAGCAGCAGCGGCCGCGCGCTGACACTTACACTGCGCGGGGAGCTGGATCATCACGGGGCAAAGGACACCATGCAGCGCATGGAGCTGGCGCTGGATGCGGCGCTTCCGAAAAAGCTGATATTGGATCTTTCCGGCGTGAGCTTTATGGATTCGTCCGGCATCGCCGTAGTCATGCGCGCGCAAAAACGCATGCGTGCGCTGGACGGCGGCGCAGTGTTGCGCGGCGTTCCGCCGCAGGCAAAAAAAGTATTCGCCGCGGCAGGAATTTTTCGATTGATTCCGCTTGAGGAAGGAGAAAACAGCGATGAAAGTAAAACCGAATAACTACATAGCCATCGAGTTTCCGAGTCGCAGCGTCAACGAAGGGCTGGCGCGCGCCGCGGTCGCGGCGTTTGCCGCCCAGCTCGATCCGACGCTCGATGAATTGGGGGATATTAAGACTGCCGTGAGCGAGGCGGTGACAAACGCCATCGTTCATGCTTATCCGCAGGAGATCGGCAAGATCGCGCTGCGCGCCTGCATTTTCGACGGTAATGTACTCGAGATCACGGTGCGCGATTGGGGGCGCGGCATCGCAGATATCGCCAAAGCACGCGAGCCGCTTTTCACCACCGGCGGCGAGGAGCGCAGCGGTATGGGCTTCACGATCATGGAGAGCTTCATGGATACGCTCACCGTGCGTTCCCGTGACGGCAAGGGGACGGTCGTGACGATGAAGCGCAGGATCGTGCTGCGCCCCGTGCACCGATGAACGGCACGGCGGAGCTGTTGGAGGCTGCGGCACAGGGGGATGAGCGGGCCTGCGAGCAGATGCTGCGCGACAATAGCGGCCTTATTTGGAGCATCGTGCGGCGTTACTACGGCCGCGGCGTAGAGCCGGATGATCTGTATCAACTCGGATGTCTTGGATTTCTAAAGGCAGTAAAGGGGTTTGACATTACATTCGGAACGCAGTTTTCTACCTATGCAGTTCCAAAGATCGCCGGTGAGATCCGGCGTTTTCTGCGGGATGACGGTGCAGTCAAGGTCAGCCGAAGCATCCGTGAGCAGGCGGCATTGATTTTTGCCGCACGTGAACGGCTCGGCCTTGCCCTTGGACGCGAGCCGGCGCTCTCCGAGCTCGCGGATGAAACAGGCTTGAGCGTTGAGGAGATCGCGCAGTGCGAGCTGGCGGTCGCAGCACCGGAAAGTCTGCAGCGGGAAACAGGGGACGGCTTGACGCTCGAAAGCACACTTGGCGGCGAATCGCCAGAGGACGGCATGGTGGAGCGCATTGCGCTGCGCGAGGCTGTCGAGGCGCTGCCGGAGCGGGAGAAGCTGACGGTCCTGCTGCGCTTTTTCAAGGGGCTGACGCAGGAGCAGGCAGCGCGTATCCTGGGCGTGTCGCAGGTACAGGTATCCCGCTTGGAGCGGCGTGCGCTGGATCGCCTGCGCGCGAGCTTGGTGGATGCGGACTGATGTCCGCATCATCCTGAAATTCCGTCATGGCGCTCCAGTACCGTTTGGGCATGTGCGTCATGCGGAGCTTCTCGTTTTTGCGCGCTTCAATGGCTATGGTGTCATAGAAACGTCGCCAAAGGCGGCGATAACCTGCCTCGACCTCATCCGGCCGCGCCATTTCGAACTGATCGAGCGGTACGATCCGCGATACGCCGCCGCTGTAAAACAGCGCCTCTCGGTGTGTGCGGTCGTAGATGAAAAACGCTTCATTACGGTATCTTTCGCAGAAGTGATGCCGAAGCAGCGGGAGAACACGGTTTTTGGGTTCAATTTCAGAGCCCAATACGCCATCGAACTCCGAAAAACGCACAAAGCCGCGCAGCAGTTCGACTTCTCCGGAAAGATGCCGTACTGCCTTGAGCAGCGGGAGATAGATTTCATCGCTGAGTCTTGTCAGCAGCGGTGCGCCTTCACGGTAGAATTTGACTACAAAGCGGTAGATCGCCATTTCTTTGTCCGGCATGCAGGTCAGAAATGCGCGGCGCAGGAATGCCCCGACCTCCGGTGAGCGACAGTACAAACTGCGGTAGACGCGCTGTGCATGCGCGCGGTCGGTCACGACCGCGCGCATCTCAAATAGACTGGGCTCGTCGTCCCCATCGCGCAGGATCGCGGTGGGGCGTTCTTTTTGCGTATAGCTTTCAAACACGCAGCAAAGAAGGCCGTCAAAACTGCCGTCATACTGATAGATGATCTCGCGCCATGCCATAGCGTCCTCCTTCAGCCGACCTGATCGAAAAGGGATAGCTGCTGTACATCCGGCTGCGGCAGCGCACGGCGCTCCGCAGCGATCAGATTGGACATGATCCCTTCCTGCGACAGCGAAAGCGGTGCGGCGTATCGTCCGCTGCACATAAGGAAGTATTGCGCCCGCTTCATTACGACCCCGAGCCTGCGCAGATCCTCCGCATGCAGCGGTCCTGTGCGCCGCGCGACCAGAATGCGTTTGGCGCTCACCACGCCAATGCCCGGCACGCGCAGCAGCGCTTCGTAGTCCGCGCGGTTGACCTCGACAGGGAAGAACTCCGGATGGCGCAGCGCCCAACAGCACTTGGGGTCGAGACGGGAATCAAAATCCGGCGCGCTGTCATCCAGCAGCTCATGTGCGCGAAAGCCGTAGAACCGCAGCAGCCAATCTGCCTGATAGAGCCGGTGCTCGCGCAGCAGCGGCGGCTTGGTGTCAAGGGATGGCAAAAGTGTGTTTTCCACCACCGGTACATAGGCGGAGTAGAACACACGTTTCAGCTTATAGGAGTCATAGAGCGCCTGTGTTAAATTCAGGATGTGCAGGTCACTCTCCTGCGTTGCGCCCACGATGAGCTGCGTGCTTTGGCCCGCAGGGGCAAAGCGCGGCGCATGCCGGTAGGTCACAAGCTCCTGCCGACTCTGCTTTGCCCGCTCACGGATCTGCGTCATCGGGCGGAGAATGGCCTGCTTCGTTTTATTCGGTGCCAGAAGTCTAAGTCCCGCTTCGCTCGGCAGCTCAATGTTCACGCTCAGACGGTCGGCGAGAAGACCGAGCTGTTCGATCAGCTCCGGCGATGTGCCGGGGATCGCCTTGGCGTGGATATAGCCGTTAAAGCGGTACTCGCAGCGGAGGATCGACAGCGCGCGGATCATCAGCTCTGTTGTGTAGTCCGGTGAGCGCAGCACGCCGGAGGAGAGGAACAGCCCCTCAATATAGTTGCGCCGGTAGAAGCCGATCGTCAGCTCGGCCAGTTCCTTTGGGGTAAATGTTGCGCGCGGCGTATCGTTTGTGCAGCGGTTGACGCAGTATTTGCAGTTATAACAGCAGTCGTTCGAGAGCAGCACCTTGAGGAGCGTTACGCAGCGCCCATCGGCCGAAAAGCTGTGGCAGCAGCCTGCAACAGACGAAGATGTACAGCCGATCTTGCCCTCCTGATAGCCGCGTTTAGCCCCGCTCGAGGTGCAGGCGGCGTCGTATTTCGCGGCATCGGCAAGGATCGTGAGCTTATCGAGCAGCTCCATTTTGTGTCAGCGGGCGTATCTCGCCTTGCGGCGTCTGGGCTGCGGCTGGTCGAGCCACAGCAGCATCTTCATCACATTGCCGGAAACAAAGCCGACGCCGATCAGTACGAAAACGAGTGTAGAAGCCGTCATGAAAATTCCCTCCGGTTACTTAGAACTTCTGTTCGAGTGCTATTATAAATCGAACAAAAGTTCTTGTCAAGAGGGAATCGAACAAATTTTCTATTTTTGTAAAAAGCAGTTGACCGAAGAAGGGAAAAAGGGTAAGATGTGGTAAGATTTTGAAAAAGGTGAGAAGCATATGAACGATTTCAATGCCCGCTACGCCGCCGCACGCAAGGCGGCGATCGCGCGGGATTTTGCAAAGCTCAATCCTGAGCAGCGCCGCGGCGTGCTGACGACTGAGGGCGCGCTGCTGCTGCTCGCGGGCGCGGGCAGCGGCAAGACGACGGTGCTCATCAACCGCGTCGCGAACCTGCTGACATACGGGCGGGGGAGCGACAGCGAGGAGGTGCCTGCGTGGGCGACGGAGGACGACCTTGCATTTTTAGAAAGTTACCCCGCGCATCCGACAAACGACGAGCGCAGCCGCATGGTGCGCCTTTGCGCGCTCGAGCCTGCCGCGCCGTGGTCGGTGCTGGCGGTGACATTTACGAACAAGGCGGCAAACGAGCTGCGCGACCGTCTTGCCGCCTTTGGCATCCGCGGCGCGGAAAGCGTCTGGGCGATGACGTTCCACTCCGCCTGCGTGCGCATCCTGCGCAGGGACATTGACAGGATCGGATTTTCCAAGGATTTCACCATCTATGATACAGACGACTCCAAGCGCGTGCTTAAGGATATTGTCAAGGAACTGGGGCTGGAGGAGAAAGCGTTTCCGCCTCGCGAGCTGCTCGCGGAGATCTCAAATGCCAAGGACGCGATGGAGTCCGCACAGGCTTACGCGCGCCGCTGGAACGGCAGCGACGACTGGCGCAGAGAGCGCATCGCAAAGATCTATGCGCGCTACGTGGACAAGCTGCGCGAGGCCAATGCGCTCGATTTTGATGACATCATCCTTCACGCGGTGACGCTGCTGCAATCGCAGGCCGACGTGCGTGACTATTACCGCGATAAGTTCCGCTATGTGCTCATCGACGAGTATCAGGATACGAACCGTCTGCAATACCTGCTGATGAAGCAGCTTGTCGGGCTGCGCGGCAATATCTGCGTCGTCGGCGACGACGATCAGAGCATCTATAAGTTCCGCGGCGCGGACATTACGAACATCCTGAATTTTGAAAAGGAATACAAGGGCTGCCGCACGATCCGTCTGGAGCAGAACTACCGCTCCACGCAGAATATCCTCGACGCGGCGAACGCCGTCATCAAAAACAACACGGGCCGCAAGGGCAAGACTCTCTGGACCGATGCGGGTGCGGGCGATAAGGTGCTCATCAAGACCGTCTTCAACGAGCAGGACGAGGCGAATTTTGTTGTCAGCAGTATCATGATGGACTACAACCGCGGACGAAACTGGAAAGAAAACGCCATCTTGTACCGCATGAACGCGCAGTCGAACGCGCTCGAATATGCGTTCAAGCGCAACGGCGTGCCATATCAGATCGTCGGCGGCATGAAGTTCTTCGAGCGCGCCGAGGTCAAGGACATGCTTGCGTACCTCGCGGTCATCAACAACCCGAGCGACGATCTGCGCCTGCGCCGCATCATCAACAATCCGCCGCGCGGCATCGGCAATACGACGATCGAGCGCGTGCAGGATCTTGCGAGCGAGCAGGGCGTGCCGATGATGGCCGTTTTGCAGCACGCAGGGGAGTACGCCGTGCTCAAGAGCGCGGCGGGCAAGCTCGAGCGCTTCGCCCAGCTCATCGCCGCGCTGCGCGAGATGGCGGACACGATGGAGCTCGCGGAGTTCTATGACGCGGTCTGCGAGCAGACGAGCTATGTACGCACGCTGCAGGAAAAGGGCGACATGGAGAGCCGTGGGCGGCTTGAAAACGTGCAGGAGCTCAAGTCGAACATCGTTTCGTTCCTTGAAAACGATCCGGAGGATGCGACGCTCTCGGGCTTTTTGAACGAGATTGCGCTCTACACCGACCTCGACAGCGCGACGAGCGACAACTGCGTGACGATGATGACGATGCACAGCGCCAAGGGCCTTGAATTTCCGTGCGTGTATGTTGTCGGCATGGAGGAGGGGATCTTCCCCGGCGAGCGCGTGCGCTACAACGATGAGGAGGTCGAGGAGGAGCGCCGTCTCTGCTATGTTGCGATGACGCGCGCAAAGGAGCGCCTGACGATGACCTGCACGCGACAGCGTATGCTGTTTGGCCGCACGAGCGCCAGCGAGCCATCGCGCTTTTTGGAGGAGGTCCCGTCGGAGAATGCCGACTGGGTCGGCCGGCAGGCGCAGAACCAGCCGCTCTTTGCCTTTGGCGACATGGATTTTAGCAGTGCATCCTCACACGGCTGCAGCGACGGCCGCACGCAGGGGGCTGCGCGGTATGACAGCGTTATGCAGCACCGTCCCAGAACTGCGCCGAAGCCTGCGCCCCAGCGCCCGGCTCCGGCGAAGGTGCCGCTGATGCAGCTTGCAGCGGGCGATCAGATCTCCCACAAGACCTTTGGCAGCGGCATGGTCGTGTCTGTCACTCCCATGGGCGGCGACGCGCTCATCGAAGTGGCGTTCGATACGGTCGGCACCAAAAAACTGATGCTCAAAACGGCGGGAGTACATATTACCAAGTTGTAAGAAAAGAGACGGACCTCTGGGTCCGTCTCTTTTCTTATGCCGTCCATACGAGGCTGTGGAACGATCCGTTCCACAGCCGGTCAGCTTCTTGTTCAATCCTCCTGCACTGCAAGGATTGTAAAGGCATTAACCCTGTCAATTCGACAGCCTTTCCGCGGCATTTCCAAACGCCGACGACCTTGCCGTCAAGAAGAATGCTGGGCCGGACAATACCGGCAAGCGTGAACACGCCGCGCAGAGACTCTTCGGGCAAAAACGGGTTTGACCGCTTCTCATATCCGAGCATCAGCGGGTCAAAGCCCGCAAGAAAACGACAGCAGGATAAATCACCGATAATGTTAATATCTTCGATTCTGTAAAATGTTTTGCCTTCACAGACAAATTCACGCGGGGAGAGAGATTCAATGAGCGGCAGCAGCTCTCGCTGGGGCAGTCCGAAGAAGTATGCGGCGTCCTGTACTGTTACGGGGCCGTAGTGTGTCAGATAGCGCCGCATGAGAGCGCGCAGAGCGTCGGCTTTTGTCATCGGTGCAAACGGCGGGCAGGGGCGAAAGGCCTTTTTCTGCTGCGCGGTGTGGCCGAGCGTGCCGCTTTCACACAGCGCGCGGAGCAGCCCGCCCCAGGGATCGAACGCGCTTTGCTCTTCATCGTCGGTCATGCCATGCCCGCGGCAGAGAAGGCGCAGCTCCTCGCGGCCGCCGCAGCCTTTTTGGGCGGCGTCTAAAATGATCGCGGCCAGCTCGCGCTTGCGCGCGGCGGAGAGATGGTCGTCATTTTCCATTGTGTCGCACGGACGCAGAAAATGGCTGCGCCCATCGTAGAGGAAGAGCGGCAGGTCATCGAGTGCGATCAGATGCAGTGTGCCGCGCAGCGTCCACATTTTGACGGCGGAGGTGCGCAGGATATCCTCACCCGGCGTTTTCCCGCAGCGGAGACGCAGCGCGTGCAGGCAGTTGCCGTAAAACTGCGCCTGCAAGCCGCAGAGACTGCGCAGCACTGTGAGCTCGTCCTCTGCGGGGACAAAAAGATACTGACGGTTCATGCGGAGCAGAAGAATGTCGTCGATTTGCATGGGGCGCCTCCGTTCGGTGCAAATTTTCCCTCCGGGATACTTGCGAAAAATGCAGCATTTTGATATGCTATGTCACATTGTAACATGTGCGATATCCGGGAGGCAACTATGAAAGATCCAAAAGTCCGGCAGATCGTCCTGCCGCTGATCACGGCGCTTATCTGGGGCAGCGCATTCGTCACGCAGAGCCTCGGTGCGGCGCATATGGGATGCTTCAGCTTCAACGCGCTGCGTTCCATCCCGGCGGCGATCTCGCTGTTTCTGCTGCTGCTCATCATGCAGCGCGTCCGCCCGCGTGGGAAATACAGCGCGGGGGAAAAACGAGCGCTGCTGCGCGGCGGCCTTGTCTGCGGCATTTTCCTGACGCTCGGCGTCAATCTCCAGCAGCTCGGCATTGAGACGACGAGCGCGGGGAAGGCTGGGTTCATCACTGCGCTCTACATCGTGCTTGTGCCGGTGTTCAGCATCGCGCTCGGCAAAAAGGCAAAAAAGACCATCTGGCTCTGTGTCCTCATTGCGCTGGCCGGGCTTTACTTCCTCTGCTTTGACGGCGGCGGAGACATGTCTTTCAATCGCGGCGACTTCTGCATCTTCCTTTGCGCGTTTGCCTTTTCTGCGCAGATCCTCGCCGTGGACCATTATGTGCAGCAGGTAGATGGCATTGCGCTCTCCTGCGCGCAGTTTGTCGTTACGGCGGTGCTCTCCGGCATCGGCGCGCTGATCGCCGGCGAGCAGACCACGCTTGCGTCGATTCAGACTTGTCTGCCGTATCTGTTGTATGTCGGCGTTGTTTCAAGCGGTGTCGGCTACACGCTGCAAATTCTTGCGCAGAAGGACGGCGATCCCACGGTCGTTTCGCTGCTGCTGAGCCTTGAGTCGTTTTTTGCCGTCGTCTCCGGCGCGATCGTGCTCAACGAACGCATGAGCCTGCGCGAATACATCGGCTGCGCGCTGATGCTCGCGGCGGTGATCCTCTCGCAGCTGCCGGAGAAAAAGGGCAAAGCGGTTGAAAGCAAAGGAAAAGCATGATATAATAAATCGATTCAGTAAAATTGCGATAGAAACGGATGGAAACAGCCATGCGAGTTAATATTTTAGGCGTCGGGTTTGACAATGTCACAATGGACGAGGCGCTCGCGCGCGGCGAGGAGCTGCTCTGCTCCGATGGCGCGCACTATGTTGTCACGCCAAACCCGGAGATCGTGGAGACCTGCCGCGCGGATGCGGCGGCAAATGCCGCGGTCAACGGCGCGGACCTTGTCCTGCCGGACGGTATCGGCGTTGTATACGGGGCAAAGCTCCTGCACACACCGCTCAAGGGGCGCGTGCCCGGTATCGAGTTCGGCACGGGTATGATCGCGCGCTGTGCAAAGCTCGGCAAGAGCGTTTATTTGCTTGGCGCAAAGCCGGGCGTTGCCGAGCAGGCGGCGGAAAATCTCAAAAGCCGCTTTCCCGGCCTTGTGATCGCCGGTACGCACGACGGGTATTTTAAGGATGACGCCCCCGTTGCCGCGGAGATCAGAGCGAGCGGTGCAGACATGGCGCTCGTGTGTCTCGGCGCGCCGAAGCAGGAGCTCTTCATGGCGCGGTACGGTGAGACGACGGGCTGCCATCTTCTGATGGGTCTTGGCGGCTCGATGGATATCTTTGCCGGCGTTGCGCAGCGCGCGCCGGAGTTCTACTGCAAGCACAATTTGGAGTGGTTTTACCGTCTTGTCAAAAACCCGTCCCGCGTTGGCCGCATGATGAAGCTGCCGCTGTTCCTTGTGCATGTAGCGGGGGAGAAGAACAGATGAGCGGAAAACTGATCGTATTCGAGGGAACGGACGGTTCCGGCAAGGCGACGCAGAGCAGGCTGCTGTTCGAGCGGCTGCAGCGCGAGGGGACAGAATGTCAAAAGCTTGATTTTCCGCGCTACGGCGATCCTGCCGCCGCACCGCTCGAAATGTATCTGCACGGTGCGTTCGGCACGCATCCGGACGATGTGAACGCCTATGCGGCGTCTACATTTTTCGCTGTTGACCGCTACGCCTCCTACAAGCAGGATTGGGGAAAGTATTATGAGTCGGGCGGCCTCCTCATTGCCGACCGCTACACGACCTCGAACGCTGTGCATCAGGCCGGCAAGCTGCCGGACGGCGAGCGGGAAAAGTACCTTGACTGGCTGTTCGGCTTTGAATACGGCCTTCTCGGCCTGCCCGAGCCGTCGCTCGTCTTTTATCTCGATGTGCCGACCGAGCTGACTGAAAGGCTGATGCGCGAGCGCGAGCGGGCGACGAATACAAAGGCCGACATCCACGAGCAGGACGAGGCTTACCTGCGCGCCTGCCGCGAAAACGCGCGCAAGGTCGCCGAGCGCTGCGCATGGCAACGCATCGACTGCGCGAAAGATGGAAAAATGCGCACGGTCGAAGATATTCACGAGGAGATTTATCGCCGCGTGGCGGAACTTTTGAGGGCTTGACCACGTCTGAGAGAAGTGAAAAGGGGACGCTTGCGCGCCCCATCTTCACAGGAGGAAATGTGCTTTAGCAGCAGCAGTCGCTGCTGTTATTGCACCCGCAGCTGCCGCCGCAGCCACAGCTGTTCCCGCAGCCGCCGCAGCCGAAAAGGATCAGAATAACGATTAGGATCAGCCACATGCAGGAGCAGTTATTATTGTTGTTGCACATACTTTGTTTCACCTCACTTGTCATGCTCTGCACTATCCTATGCGCGAAAGTGCCGATCCGGGCCTGACCGGAGAAAAAAGTGGGCAAAATTTGAGCGATGCGCTGTAAAAGGAGAATTCCATGAGCTACGAAGAGAAATTCAACACCGCCCGCTGGGACGCTGAGAGCGTCCGCGAAGCGGAGCAGACCCACCGCAGCGGCCACAGCTCCGCCGAGCGGGCGCGGCGCAGACGGCAAGGCCGGCGTCGCCGTTTCCTGCTGTGGCTGATCTTTGTGCTGGTGGTCTCAGCCATTCTTGCCGCGGTGGGATGGCTGCTGGCGAACGACATGTGCTCGTTCAACAAAGCGCCGGTCGAGACGACCATCGAGATCACGCGCGACGATAACCTCAATACCATCGCCGATAAACTCAAGGACGAGGGACTGATCCAGTACAAGTGGTTTTTCAAGATTTTCGGCAAGATCCGCCATGCCGAGAGCCGTATTGGCATCGGCACCTACGAAGTCAACAGCGACATGGACTACGATGCGCTCATCAGCCGCATGAGCAACAAGAACGCCTCGCTCACGGCAAACACCGTCACGGTCTCTATCCCTGAAGGCTACAACGTCCGGCAGGTGATCGCGCTGCTGGCCAAATACGGCGTCAGCACGGAGGAGAAGCTGACCGACGCGGCGATGAACGCCGACTTTGACTACGCATTTATCGACAGCAATAAGAAGGGCGACCTCACGCGGCTTGAGGGCTATCTGTTCCCTGATACCTATGAGTTCTTTGTGGATGAAGCCCCCGCGCACGCGCTTGCCCGTCTGATCGAAAACTTCGATACGAAGATGGACGACGAGCTGATGCAGCAGGTGGATGAGTCGAAGTATTCCCTCAGCGAGATCCTGACCATTGCATCGCTTATCGAAAAGGAGACGGATGGTACTGACCGCGAAAATATTGCGTCCGTCATCTACAACCGCTTGAACAACGTCGGCGAGACTTACCACAAGCTGCAGATCGACGCTTCGCTGATCTACGGTCTGGGCGACAAATTCACCGGTACGCTCACCGGCAGCGATCTTGAGTACAACACGCCTTACAACCTCTCGCTCTACGAGGGACTGCCGCCCACGCCCATTGCCAACCCCGGCCTTGCTTCCATCAAGGCGGCGCTTTCGCCGGCGGATACGAACTACTACTTCTACGCCCTCGGCAAGGATGGCGTGCACCACTTCTTCAAGACCTACGCCGAGCACGCAAAATTTGTCAGCTCCGACCAGTACGGCGGATAAACGATCACGGTACGGCAGCACGGCAATCGCCGTGCTGCCGCTTTGAAAGAGGAAGCATATGAGAAAGAAACCGGAGATCCTCGCCCCGGCGGGCGATATGGAAAAATTGCAGATGGCTGTGCTCTACGGCGCGGACGCGGTGTATTTGGC
>CAKTRT010000022.1 GCA_934597535.1 uncultured Oscillospiraceae bacterium
TTGACGTATTCCTCCGCGTTGAACGGCTGGAGATCGTCGATGCCCTCGCCGAGGCCGACGTACTTCACCGGCACGCCGAGCTCCTGCGCGATGGCGACGCAGATGCCGCCCTTGGCCGTGCCGTCGAGCTTCGTCAGGATAATGCCCGTCAGACCCGCCGTCTCGCGGAAGACCTTGGCCTGCTGCAATCCGTTCTGCCCCGTCGTCGCGTCGAGCACTAAAAGCGTCTCCTTCGCGGCGTCGGGCAGCTCTCGGTCGATGATCTTGCGGAGCTTCGAGAGTTCGTTCATCAGGTTCACCTTGTTGTGAAGTCTGCCCGCCGTGTCGCAGAGGACGACATCCGCATTTCTCGCCTTCGCTGCGGCAAGCGAGTCGAACAGCACCGCGCCGGGGTCTGCCCCTTCCTTCGAGCGGACGATCTCGCACTCGGCGCGGTTCGCCCAGATCTCGAGCTGATCCGCCGCCGCCGCGCGGAACGTGTCCGCCGCGCACAGCAGTACGCGCTTGCCCTCGCCCTTCAGACGGTGGGCGATCTTACCAATAGATGTGGTCTTGCCCACGCCGTTTACGCCGATGACCAGCACGACGCTCGGCTTGGTCGACAGGTCGAGCGCGGTGTCGCCCACGTTCAGCTTTTCGATGAGGATCTCGCGCAGCGCCTGCTTCACGTCGTCGCCGCGCTGGATGCTCTTCTGGTACACGACGTCGCGCAGCTTTTTCACCGCGTCGTGCGCGACCGTTGCGCCAAGGTCGGCCATAATGAGGCTGTCCTCAAGCTCGTCATAGAATTCGTCGTCAATGGTCTCCCACACGATGGTGTCGAACCACGCCTTTTTGATCTTTGCAAAAATACCCATTTGTTTCTCCTCGCGCTTTATTCCTTAATGTTGAGTTCCTTCGCCATGTCGTTCATATTGATCGTCAGCACTTTACTCACGCCGCGCTCCTGCATCGTGACGCCGTAAAGAACATCCGCCGCCTCCATCGTGCCGCGGCGGTGCGTGATGACGATGAACTGCGTCTTTTGCGTGATGCGGCGCATGTAGTTTGCAACGCGCACCACGTTCGGCTCGTCAAGCGCCGCCTCGATCTCGTCCATGACGCAAAACGGCGTCGGATGGACTTTCAGAATGGCAAAGTACAGCGCGATGGCGACGAATGCCTTCTCGCCGCCCGAGAGCAGCGTGATCGTCTTGAGCGCCTTGCCCGGCGGCTGGACCTTGATCTCGATGCCGCAGGAGAGCACATCATGCTCGTCCTCAAGCTCGAGCGTGGCCTTGCCGCCGCCGAACAGCTCAAGGAATGTTTCCTGAAAGCTCTCGCGGATGAGCGCGAACTGCTCTTTGAAGATGACGGTCATCTCGCCTGTGATGCTCTCGATGACGCCCAGCAGCTCTTCCTTGGCCTTCTCCACATCATCGCGCTGAGTGGTAAGGTAGGTATAGCGCGTGTTCACGCGCTCAAATTCCTCGATCGCGCCGACATTCACCGTGCCAAGGCCGCTGATGGCCCGCTTGAGCTCGCCGATGCGGCGGCTGGCCTTTGGCACGCTCTCGAGCTCGATGCGCTGCGCCTGTGCGGCGGAGTGCGACAGTTCGTAATTCTCCCACAGCCTGTCGAGGATCTGCTGCTCTTCCATCGCGCTCGTTGCGCGCTTCTGCTCGAGCTTGCTGACGCTGCGCTCAACATTCAGCACATTTTCGTTCAGCTCGCGGCCGCGGCGGTCATTCTGTCCGCGTTCGGCCTCGAGCGCCAGCTTGGCTCTTGCCAGTTCCTCGATCGCAGCGCGCTTCTCCCCGCTTCTTGCACGCAGTCCGGCAGCTTCCTCTTCGTGCGCGGCGATCTCGCGCCGGGCCTGCTCGCTGGCTGCCCTATAGCGTTCGATCAGCGTGCGGCGATCGTGTTCGTCGCCCTGCATCTGCCCGCGCAGCGCCTCGAGACTCGCAAGCGAACGCTCCGTCGTCTCGCGTTCGGCGGCAAAACCTGCCAGCGCGCTCTTGCGTGCGGCGATCTCGTCGCTCAGGCGGGAGTTCGAGCGCAGCAGCTCGTTCTGGCCGCTCAGGCTCTTTTCCGCCCGCGCGCGCAGCTCTGCCGCTTCCTTCTCCTGCTGCGCCGCGAGCGCTTCCTTCTCCTCCGCCGCGCGCTTTATCTCGCCGCGGCGGCGCGCGATGGTCTCGCATTCTGCGTCCAGTGCCTCCAGCCGCTCGCGCAGTGAGGAAAGCAGTAAGTCATAGTGATTTTTGTCGCCTTGCAGCTTGAGCACGGCATCCTCCGCCGCGCGCTGCTGGCTCTGTGCGACCTCCAGCTCATACCGCGCCTTGGCAAGCTCGCGCTTGGCGTCCTCGGCGGCCTTGGCGGCAAGCCCCAGCTTTTCGGCAAGGCCTGCGCGCCGGCCCATAAGCTCGCGCAGCTCGCCCGCGCGGCTCAGGATCCCCGCACTGCGGGAGATGGAGCCGCCCGTCATCGAGCCGCCGCGGTTCAACACCTGACCGTCGAGCGTGACGATGCGGAACGCGTTTGAAAACTTGCGCGAGATCGTGATGCCGCAGTCGAGATCCTCGACCACGACCGTGCGGCCGAGAAGGCTGCGAAAAATACCGTCATAGGCCGCGTCATGCTCCACCAGCTCGCTGGCAAGAGCGATATAGCCGTATTCATTCTTCACGCGCGCCTCACGCAGCTCGTCGCCGCGGATGGCGGACATCGGCAGGAATGTTGCGCGCCCGCCGTCGCGCTGCTTCAGAAAGCCGATGGCGCTCTTGGCGTCCTCCTCGCGCTCAACGACGATATTCTGCAGTCCTGCCCCCAGCGCGATCTCGATGGCGACGGCATATTTTTTATCGACCCGCATCAGACCTGCGACCGGCCCGCGCACGCCGCGCAGCACATTTTTCTCCGACGCCTGCATCACAAGGCGCACCGCCTTGTTGAAGCCCTCGTATTCCTTCTCCATCTCGCTGAGCAGGCGGATACGCGAATCGAGGTTGTTCATCTCCATCGTGAGGGAAACATGCCTTTCGCCCGTCTCCTTCTCGCGCTCGACTCTGCCCTGCATCTTCATCGTGTGGCCGGCGATGATGTTGCGGATGGCGTCGGCCTCCTCCTGCGCCGTTTCAAGCGTCTTGCGGTTCTCCGCGGCGCTCTTTCGCGCCGCGGCCAGCTGCGCTTCGCCGTTTTCCTGCTCGGCGGCGATGGCGCTCTCGCGCTCGTCCATTTCCGAAAGCGCCGCGCGCAGCGCCGCAACGTCGGCGCGGCTGTCCGCCGCAGCAGCAAGAGCCAGCGCCTCGCGCCCGCGCAGGGCCTCCGCCTCGTTCGCAGCTTCGCCTGCATTTTTCGCAAGCTCCTCCGCCTGCCGGAGCAGTGCGGCAAGCGCCGTCTCCGCTTCGTTTCTGCTGTTTTCCAGCCCCTCGATGC
The DNA here is from genome assembly GCA_934597535.1 of uncultured Oscillospiraceae bacterium. GTDB lineage: Bacteria > Bacillota > Clostridia > Oscillospirales > Oscillospiraceae > Hominicoprocola. The sequence continues at coordinate 3,415 of CAKTRT010000022.1, forward strand.
GCGCGCGCTGCTGCGCGATCTGCGCAGCCATCGAACCCACACGGTCAGACTGGCTTCTGAGTTCCTCCTCCACGCGCGCGATGTTCTCGTCATTGTGCGCGATGCCCGTCTTCAGCACGGCGATCGCGGACTCCTGCTCGCCGATCTGCCCATCTATGCCGGCGCTCTCCGTCCGCAGGCTCTCCTGCGCCATGTCGTTTTCGCGGATGCGCACGGAAAACTGCTCGGAGGCCGCATAGAGCGCTTCGAGATCGGCATTTGCCTTTTTCAGTTCCTCGCGTGCGAGCGAAAGATCGGTATCGAGCTTGATAGCGCCCGCCCGGAGCGCTTCCAGATTCTCCAGCCACACCGAGATCTCCAGCACGCGCAGCTCATCGCGGTAAATGAGATACTGCTTCGCCGTTTCCGCCTGCGCGCGCAGAGGCTCGACCTGCAGCGCAAGCTCGGAGATCTTGTCGTTGATGCGCACTAAGTTTTCCTCCGTGCGCTCCAGCTTGCGCTCTGTTTCCTCCTTGCGGTAGCGGAAGCGCGAGATGCCCGCCGCCTCTTCAAAGATCTCGCGGCGGTCGGCGCTCTTCTGCGACAGGATCTCATCGATGCGGCCCTGCCCGATGATGGAATATCCCTCGCGCCCCATACCGGTATCCATGAACAGCTCGTTCACATCGCGCAGTCTCACAGACTGCTTGTTGATGTAATATTCCGATTCGCCGCTGCGGTAGTAGCGGCGCGTGACGGCGACCTCGCTTTCCTCCATGCTGGGAAAGATATGCTCGGTGTTGTCGAGCACGAGCGTCACCTGTGCAAAGCCCATCTGGCTGCGCTTTTCCGTACCGCCGAAGATGACGTCCTCCATCTTTGCGCCGCGCAGCGACTTGCTCGACTGCTCGCCCATGACCCAACGGATCGCATCTGAAATATTTGATTTTCCGCTTCCGTTCGGGCCGACGATGGCAGTGATATCCTCGCCGAAATTGAGCACCGTTTTATCCGGAAAGCTCTTAAAGCCCTGAATCTCCAATGCTTTTAAGTACACGCGCGCGATCCTCCTTGGAAAAAGGGGTACAATAGACACATTTTAACTTATACTATATATCATTTTTTTGTCCGCTTTTCAAGGGCATTTGATGAACAAAGCGTAAAAAAGACGCCCGCAGGCGTCTTTTCATCACTTGCCTTTCTTCTTTTCGTCAATGAGCGCGTACAGCGCGTCCAATGCATCGGAAAGGCTGCCGAGCCGTCCGATCAGGCCGCAGGCCACCGCTTCCTCACCGTAGAGCACGCTGCCGACATCGGAGGCCAAGTCCTGTGTGTCCATCATCAAGCGCAGAAATACATCGCGCCCGATGCGCGAGTTTTTTGTCACAAAGCGCACGATGCGCTCCTGCAGGCGCTCAAAATACTGGTACGTCTGGGGAGCGGCGATGATCGTGCCGCTCGTGCGCACGGGATGGATCGTCATCGACGCCGAAGGCGCGATCATCGTCACCATCGGTGCAACAGCCAGCGGCACGCCGATGGAGTGCCCTCCGCCGAGCACGAGCGAAACCGTCGGCTTTTTCATCCCCGAGATGAGCTCGGCGATGGCGAGCCCCGCCTCCACGTCGCCGCCGACAGTGTTGAGCAGGAATAAAACGCCGTCGATCTCCTCGCTCTCCTCCAGATACGCCAAAAGCGGCAGCACATGCTCGTATTTTGTCGCCTTCTGCGTATTCGGCAGCAGCATGTGCCCCTCGATCTGCCCGGCAATGGTCAGGCAGTGGATGCTCGCGCGGCTCGTCTTGATGACGACCGAGCCAAAGTCGATGACCGGCTGGATGGGCGGCAGCAGCGGCTCCTGCCCGTTCTTCTCTTCGTCCTGCGAGGGTCTTGTTTCGCTTCTCATGGCAATTCCTCCCGAAAGTCATTTCCGGTAGGATTTGCAGAAACAGGGCAAAGCATACGAAGAAGCACCCGAAGGAAAATCCTTCGGGCGCATGGTCTCAGTTGTGATACGTCAGCAGGTCGGAAGCGCTCTTGCGCTTCGGCGCGGCGGGCTCCTCGTCGGGATACCCAAGGCCGATCACGCAGCCGACCTTCTGGTTTTCCGGAATGTGCAGCAGGTCAATGATTTTCTCTTCATCGAAATAGCCCGTGATGACCGTGCCGACGCCGCGCTCCCATGCGGCAAGGCAGAACGTCTGCGCCGCGATGCCCGCGTCGAACATCTCAAAGCCCGCCTCCTTCGGCGTTGCATACGAGCCGTCGCGCTCAAAGCCCGATCTCCCCGTGATGTAGGTGAGCACCATGAGCGCAGCGCAGCTTTTAAGCGTCTTTTCATTGAACTTAAAATCAAGCACCATCTCTTCCGCCATCTTGTCGATCGTCGCGCGGTCCTCCACGAGAATGTAGCGCGCGATCTGCGTGTTCTTCCACGACGGGGCGTAGGCCGCGTCCGCGACAATTTCCTCAATAACCTTGTGCGGAACGGTTTCCTGCTTGTATTTACGAATGCTTCTTCTGGTTCTGATTGCCTGTGATACGTCCATTTTTGGCTCTCCTTTGACGTTTATTACTTTTCCGTGCCATAGAAAAACAGCGCGACCGTTCCCGGGCCGACATGCGCGCCAGTGACGGGCTCGTAGACCACGTTCAGGCATTCGCCGGTGAAGCCCTTTTCGCGCAGCAGCGCAAGGAGCGCCTCCGCACCCTCGGGGTTATCCGCGTGGGCGATGCCGATGCTCTCGCTTTTATCGAGCGCGCGGGTATCAAAATAATTTGCAAGCTCCGCGTAGGCGCGCTTCATGCCGCGCACCTTGCCGCAGGAGACGATGTGTCCCGTCTCATCGCCGCGCAGGATCGGCTTGATGCTCAGCACCGTGCCGATGAGCGCCGTCGCGCCGGAAATGCGCCCGCCGCGCTTGAGGTAGGCAAGGTCGTCCACGGTGAAAAACTGGCACATGTGCGGTCTGCGCACAAGCAGCTGTTCCTTGATCTCTTCGAGGCTCTTCCCTTCCTCGATCATCTCCGCCGCCTCCAGCACCTGCAAGCCTTCGCCGAGTGAAGCAGCATAAGTGTCGATGGTCACGATCCTGCGCTCAGGATAGCGCTCCGTCAGTTCGCCCGCGGCGATGGCTGCGGCCTGCGCCGTGCCGCTGATGCCACCGGACATTCCGACATAGAGCACATCATCGCCCGCGGAGAGCGCCCGCTCAAAGTATTCCTCCATCAGCGCAGGACTGACCATCGACGTTTTGACGATCGCGCCCTCGCGCATCGCGCCGTAGAACGCCGCGCCGTCAAAATCCGTATCATCGGGATAATCTGTCTCTTTCCCGTCCACCGTATAGGAAAACGGAATGACCGTGATGTGATACTTCTTCGTCAGCGCCACCGGCAGGTTGGCGGACGTATCGGTAAATAACTGGAGCATGACTCTCTTCCCTTTCTGATCGTTCTCAAAATAGGCGTATGACAGCTTATCACGCTCTTTGCGCTTATGCAAGCAGAATTGCAAGAATTTTGCACTTTATTGATCTTCTTTTCCCTTTTGCAGAAGAAAATGCAGGGGACTCCCTCAAAATGAGAGAGTCCCCTTTGCTGCTTTCTGCTTACGCCTGCTCGAAGATGGTCTTCATGCACTTGTAGGTCATGTAGCAGTCGAGCTTGGCAACCGTTTCATACGGCGCGTGCATCGACAGCACCGGAACGCCCGCATCGAGCGTGTCGATGTTGCGCTGCGCCATGAACTTGGCGACCGTACCGCCGCCGCCGGCGTCGGTCTTGCCCATCTCGGCCATCTGCCAGAAGACGCCGTTGTCGTTCATCAGCTTGCGCACCTTGCCGACGACCTCGGCGCTCGCGTCGCTCGCGCCGCCCTTGCCGCCGGAGCCGGTGTACTTGCACAGCGCCACACCGTAGTTGACGAACGAGGAGTTGCGCTTGTCGTACACGTCGGCAAAGTTCGGATCATACGCCGCCGTCACGTCCGCGCTCAGGCAGAAGGAGTTGGCAAAGCAGTCGGTGAGCACCACGCCCTGCGTGCGGCACATATCACCCATGAACCACTCAAACGCCTGAGAGAGCATGCCGGATACGCCCTCGGAACCGATCTCTTCCTTATCGGCGAAGATGCAGACGGCAGTCTTCTTGGGGGAAACAGCGTCGAAAATGCCCGCAAGTTCTGCATAGGCGCAGACGCGGTCGTCATGGCCGTAGGAAGCGATGAAGCTGCGGTCGAAGCCGATGTCGCGCGCCTTGCCGGCTGGCACGACCTCGATCTCGGCGGAGATGAGATCCTCCTCCGTCATGCCGTACTTCTCGTTGAGGTACTGCATAACGCCCAGCTTGAAGCGGTCGGAGCAGTCCTCATCTGCGATGGGACGGCCGCCGAGCAGCACGTTCAGGCTCTCGCTCGGAATCGCCTCGTTGAGGGGCTTTTTGCCCTGCTCGCGGCCAAGGTGCGGGAGAAGATCGTTGATGATGAACTGCGGGTCGCCTTCCTCGCCGCCGATGTGAACAGCAACGCTCTTGCCGTCGCGCAGCACGGCCACACCGTGCAGCTCGAGGGGAATGGTCACCCACTGATACTTGCGGATACCGCCGTAATGATGGGTCTTGAAGTACGCCATCTCAGCCTCTTCATAGAGCGGGCGGGGCTTTAAGTCCAGACGCGGGGCGTCGGTATGCGCCGCGCCGATGTTCGCGCCGTGGCTCAAGTCCTCGCTGCCGATGACGGCGAGCATGATGCCCTTGCCGCGGTTGTTGAAGTAGACTTTGTCGCCCGCAGCAAGCCTCATGCCGGCTTCATAGGCCTTGAAGCCCTTCTTCTCCGCCAGCTCGATGCAGTACTCCACGCAAAGGCGCTCGGTCTTGCCGTGGTTGAGGAATTCCTTGTAATCCTCACAATAGGCGTTCATCGCCTTTTCTTCCTCCGCGCTCAGACGGTCGTAGCCGTTCTTGGGAGCGTAGAGCAGCTTTTCCGCAAGCTTGTTCTTTTCACTCATCTCTCAGTTTCCTCCTTCAAAGTTTTGATGATGGTATGGATATAGACTTCTGCCGCATTCTCCGCCGCAGCGGCGGTGGGCAGATCGTTCACAAATTCGTAGTCGCAGCGCGCGCGGAAGTACTCTGCACTCTGCTGCGCGGCGACGCGCGACCTCGCATAGTCCTCCGTGATGCTGTCGCGCGCCATGATGCGCTTGACCCGCACCTCTTCAGGCGCCGTTACGGCGACGGTCGCGTCGCAGATCGCGCCAAGGCCGCACTCGATGAGCTTGATGGCGTCAAGCCCGATGAGCTGTTTATCGCTCGCCGCCATGCGGCGGGCGCACTCGCGCGGAACGTGCGCGCGGACGATGGCGTCCAGCTCAGAGAGCTTTTCCTTGTCATGGAAGACGATCAGGCCAATGGCGTGCACGTCCACGCTGCCGTCCGCTCGGAAGATCGCGCCGCCGAATGCCTTTCGCAGCGCCGCGCGCAGACTTTCATCGCTCCCAAGCATTTCATGGTAGACCCTGTCGCAATCGAGCACGCACGCGTCCTGTTTTTGGAGCGCGCGCAGAAGGCTCGTCTTTCCCGCACCCGTGCCGCCGGTGATGCCGATGACGATCTTGCCGTCGTCCGCGTCCTCCACATGGAAGCCCGCGGCCTTTTTGAGGCGGTTGCCGATGGCAAGGCCAAGACCTTTACTGTCCGGACACTGTGCCCAGATCTCGCCCACATTCGTCTCGTCGAACGTCCGCAGCGCGTCGAAGACGTGCTGCGCCTGCGCGCGCTTATCGTCGCTCGCACCGAGGGGGTGGACGATGTGCCCGTCGAAGAGCCGCGTGAACTCGTCAAAGCAGATGATGCCGGACTTCTCGCCCGCGTGTGTGAGCAGATAGCGCGCGCTCGCCTTCGCTCCGCCGGTGACGACCGTGACGGGGGCCTTGGGCGCGTAGTGGCGGTATTTCATGCCGGGGGCACGCGGTTTTTCGCCCTCTCCCATCTTCTGTGTCACGGCCTTGTCGACCGTCACCTCGCCCAGCGCATCGCGCAGGCTCTCGAGCGGCAGTCCGCCTGGGCGCAACAGCTGCGGCGGCGTGACCGTCAGGTCAATGATCGTCGACTCCACGCCCACCTGACAGGGGCCGCCGTCGACGATACCGTCGATCTTGCCCCACATGTCCTCGCGCACGTGCTCTGCCGTCGTGCAGCTCGGGCGGCCCGAGGTGTTCGCGCTCGGCGCGGCGACCGGCACGCCGGATGCTTCGATGATGGCGCGCGTGACCGCATGGTCGGGACATCTCATGCCGACGGTCTCGAGCCCGCCGGTCGTGCGCAGCGGCACGCAGGGCTTTTTCTTTAAGATCATCGTCAGTGGGCCGGGCCAGAAGCGCTCGGCCAGCTTGTAGGCCGCGTCCGGCACATCCTCGCAGTAGCGCGTAAGCCAGCTTGCATCCGGAATGTGCAGGATGAGCGGGTTGTCCTGCGGGCGGCCCTTGGCCTCGAAAATGTGCAGCACGGCGGTCTCGTCCAGGCCGTCCGCGCCGAGGCCGTAGACCGTCTCCGTCGGGATGGCCAGAAGCCCGCCGCGGCGCAGAATGTCCGCCGCCTGCGCGATGCTCTCTTTATCCTCCACCGTGCGGAGGGTAAACCATTTTGTCTCCAATGCTCTCTCTTCTTTCTTAAGCTTCGCTGCTCTCGCGCAGCTTTTCCGCCTGCTCCTGCATCGTCAGCGCGTCGATGATGGGGTCAAGGTCGCCGTTCATCACGGCGCTGATGTTGAAATTCTTGTTCTCGCCCGTCAGTCGATGATCCGTCACGCGGTTTTGCGGGAAATTATAGGTGCGGATGCGCTCGTTGCGCATGCCGCTGCCGACCTGCGCGCGGCGCTCGCTCGTGATCGCACCCTCCACGCGCTCGCGCTCAGCCTCGTAGAGCTTGCTTGCAAGCATCGCCATGCACTTTGCGCGGTTCTGGAGCTGCGAGCGCTCCTCCTGACACGAGACGACGATGCCCGTCGGCTTGTGGATGAGGCGCACGGCAGAGCTCGTCTTGTTGACGTGCTGTCCGCCCGCGCCGGAAGCGCGGTAGACCTGCATCTCGATGTCCTCGCTCCGGAGGTCGACGTCGACCTCCTCCATCTCCGGCAGCACCGCGACCGTCGCGGTCGAGGTGTGCACGCGCCCGCCGGATTCGGTCTCCGGCACACGCTGGACGCGGTGGACGCCGGATTCAAACTTGAAGCGCGAGTACGCGCCGTCGCCGCTGACGATGAAATCCGCTTCCTTTACGCCGCCAAGCTCCGTGTCGTTGTAGTTGAGCAGCTCCACGCGATAGCCCCGCTTTTCCGCGTACATCGCGTACATGCGGTAGAGATCGGCGGCGAACAGCGCGCTCTCCTCCCCGCCCACGCCGCCGCGAATTTCGACGATGACGTTTTTGTCGTCGTTCGGGTCGCGCGGCAGGAGCAGGATCCGCAGCTCACCGAAAAGGCGCTCTTTTTCCGCTTTTGCAGCAGAAAGCTCCTCCTGTGCCATGTCGTGCAGCTCAGGATCGTTCGTCAGCTCCAGCGCCTGCGCGATATCTTCCTCGCACTTCAGGTACGCGCGGTAGGTCTCCACCACGGCGGAGAGTTCCTTCTGCTCGCGCGTGAGCGCGCGCAGCTTCTTGGGGTCGGCGTAGATCTCCGGTACCTCCAGCAGCTCCCCGATCTCGTCATAGCGGCGCGCGAGCTGCTTCAGCTTTTCCCACATCAGGCCTTGTCCTCCGCAATAAAATCCGAGCAGGTCTTGATAAACTGATCGCGCCAGAAGTGATACCCGGCAGAGCCGGGGCGCAGCGAAACGTCCGCCACATGCGGCGTTTGCAGATAGAGATCCATCTGGCGGTAAACATCCTTATAAAGCTCCTCGCTCTTGTGGGTGATGACATAGGCGACGTTCTGCATCTCGAAGCCGCGGCGCTTCAAAAGCCCGCGGATAATGCTCGAGCAGCGCCCCGCCCACACGGGCGTTCCGAGGATCACGAGCTTGTACTCCGACAGCGGGCGCGAGCATTTGGGCCGCGAAACAGGGCGCGTGCGCTTATGCATCGCGTCAAAGCCGCTGCGCAGGAAGCCAAACGCGCCGCTGCGGTCCACCTTGTCGTGGATCTCGAGGCACTCACAGTCAAGCGCCGCTGCGATCTCTTCCATCGCCTGCTTTGTGTTTCCCGTACGGGAATAGTAAATGCAGACCACCTTGTTGTTCATGCTTAACCTCCGTTCAGCAGGAGCCAGCCGAGGGCAAAGGCTTCCCGCACATAGTAGTTGAGCTGTAATCCGTCATAGTACGCGGTGCGCGGCAGCGTCGCCGCCACACCGCAGGCCCACGGCACGCCGGCGATCCGTCCGGCGCGGTAAATATGATAGTCATTTGTCACATAGGCAAACGTACCCGTTGTATCAAGGCCGTTTTCTGCCATGACCGCATAACTGAAATCAAAGTTCTCCCGCGTGCTGGCGGACTTGTCCTCGCGGTAGATGCGGCTTGCATCCACGCCGTGGGCGATGAGCCAGCCGGCCATGCAGTCGGCTTCGCTGATGTCCTCTCCCGGCCCCTGACCGCCTGAGCAGATGATTGGGATGTCCGGCTTGTCCGCGATGAAATCGAGCGCCGCCTGCAATCTCGATGTGAGCATCAGCGACGGCTCGGTCCCGTTCACGCCCGCGCCAAGGATGATGACGCACTGCGCATTTTCCGCCTCCGGGTCGGTGTGCGCATCACGGATGACGAGCGCTTCAAGCCACGCAAATGCGAATGCGCCGGCGCACACGAGCGCCAGCAGCGCGCGCCGCGCCCATCGCGCCCACGCTCTGTCCACTCGATCGAGCACAGCGAACACGATCAGGAGCGCGGCAAGGCACCAGAACAGCAGTCCCGCAAAGCGCACGCCCGGAATGCCGCGGCAAACCGTGCCAAGCACAGCGCAGACCGCCGCAAGCGTCCACAGCGTTTTCTGCCGTTTCATCGCGCACCTCTCCTTCTCATTCGCCCGCCTGCTCGGCAAGCGTTTCCCACTTTTCCATCAGCGAGCCAAGCGCTTCCTCAGCCGCTTCCTTTTCCTTGTATATCTCGCTATAGCGCTCGTAGTCGCTGCCGGCGGCCTCGAGCGCCGCTTCCAGCTCCGCCATGCGTGTCTCCTGCGCGGCGATCTCCTTTTCGCAGACTGTCAGCTGCCGCCGCGCCTGCTGGGCCGAGCGGTTCGGCTTCGGTTTTTCTGTAATTGTCTTTTCCTTTACAGACTTTGGCGTGTGGTCGATCTTGTTCTGCGCCTCCAGCGCCTTGACCTGCCGGTAGCGGGCAAAGCCCATCGGGTAGTCGGTGATGACGCCGCCCTCCAGCTCCCACACGCGCGTAGCAAAGCGGTTGATGAAATAGCGGTCGTGACTGACGAACAGGAGCGTGCCGTCGTAGCTCTCCACCGCCTCCTCGATCCACTCGCGGGATGCGATATCGAGGTGGTTCGTCGGCTCATCGAGAATGAGAAGGTTCACTTCCTCATCCATCAGCATGCAGAGCTTCAGGCGCGAAAGCTCGCCGCCCGAGAGGACGCTGACGCTCTTGAACACATCCTCGCCCGTGAAGTGGAACGCGGCCAGGCGGTCTCGCGCGCTCTGCGGCGTGATGTTTCGCTTGGAGTAGAGCATCGTATCGACTAAATTCCGCTCCGGTACATCGAATTCGACGATCTGCGGCAGATACGCGATGCGCACCGACGGGCCAAACTTGATCCTGCCCTCGTCGGGGTAATCCTCCTCCATCAGCAGCTTGATGAGCGTCGATTTGCCCGTGCCGTTGTCGCCGATGAGCGCGATACGCTCGCCGCCGCGCACCTGCAAGTCCACATCGTGAAACAGCACGCGGCCGCCAAAGCTTTTTTTGAGCTTTTTGAGCGTGAACACCTCGTCGCCGTAGAACTCCTGCGACTTGAACTGCGCGCTCAGTGCCCGTTCCTTCGTCGGCTTGTCCGTCGTGCGCATACGCTCGATGCGCTTTTCCATCGACAGCGCGCGGCGGTACGTCTTGTCCATGCCCTTGAAGGCGAACATGCGCAGCTGCTCGGCGCTCCTTTCAAGCTGGGCGATCTTGGCCTGCTCCTTCTCGTATTGGCGCATCTTTTCCAAATAGCGGCGCTCTTTTTCTACCGCGTAGAAGCTGTAATTGCCGCTGTAAAACTCCGCCTTGCCGTCGAGCACCTCAATGACGCGCGTGATGGTACGGTCCAAAAAGTAGCGGTCATGCGAGATCACGACGACCGTGCCCTTGAAGGTGGAAAGGTACTGCTCCAGCCATTCGATGGCGTGCAGGTCCAGGTGGTTCGTCGGCTCGTCGAGAAGTAAAATATCCGTATCCTCTAAAATAAGGCGGCCGAGGTTCACGCGCGTCTTTTCGCCGCCCGAGAGCGTGTCGAACAGGCGCTCGCGCATCTCCGGCGGGATGGAAAGGCCGTTGGCGACCTTGTTGATGGGCGTCTCGGTGTCGTAGCCGCCGAGACCCTCGAACTTGGCCGAAAGCTCGCCGTAGCGGCGCAGCGTCTCCTCGCTCTCGTCGCCGCTTGCCATCTGCTGGGAGAGGGCGTTCATCTCGTCCTCCATCCTCTGCATGCGCGAAAACGCACTCTTGAGCACGTCTTCGACCGTGTAGCCCTCGGGATACACGGGGATCTGCGAGATCAGGCCGAGCCTGCGGCCCGAGGCGATGCTCACCTCGCCCGCGTCGTAGTCGAGCTCACCCGTCAGGATGCGGAAGAGCGTCGTCTTGCCCGCGCCGTTCTTGCCGAGAAGGCCCACGCGCTCGCCCGTGTCGATCTGAAAGGTGATGCCGTTCAATATTTTCTTTTCGAGGTCAAAGGACTTCGTAAGTCCCGTAACGCTGATGTCGATCATGCTTTGGTCAGTTCCTCTACGATTTTCTCAAAGTGCAGGGAGTGCGAGGCCTTGACGAGCATCGCCGTCTCCGCCGTGAACGCCGCCTTGACGGCGTCCATCGCCTCGTCCACGCTCCCGAACCACTGCGCAGAGGGGTTCCCTTCTGTAAAGTATTTTGCCCGTGCACCGATTGCGATGACGGTGTCGATGCTGAGTTCCTTTGTAAGCTCGCCGATTTCCCTGTGCGCGCGCTCGGTGAGTTCGCCGAGCTCTGCCATGTCGCCGATGACGGCGGCCTTTTTGCCGCCGCTCGCGCCCAGCACGCGCAGCGATGCCGCCATCGACTGCGGCCCCGCGTTGTAGCAGTCATCGAGCAGGCGGCGGTTTTCCGGCAGCGTGATGACGTGCATGCGCGAGCCAGCAGGCTCGTAGGCCGCGACGCCGCGCTCGATCTCGTCCTTCGTCTCGCCAAGGTACTCGCCGATGGCCGCGGCCATCGCCGCGGAGTAGACCATGTGCTTCCCCGGCGCGGGGATCGTGAGCGCGTAGCGCTCCTTTGCCGTCGTCACGACGCAGCGAATGCCGTCGATGCCGAGGTCTTCGACCTCGCTGACGCGGACATCGCAGTGCTCCGACAGACCGCAGCGCAGAATGGTCTGCGGCAGCGAGACGGTATTGAGCAGCTCGTCGTCGCCGTTTAATACCGCGAGGCCGCCTTTCTTGAGGTTTTCAAAGATCTCGCACTTGGCCTTCAGGATGTTCTCGCGCGAGCCGAGATATTCAATGTGCATGTCGCCGACGTTCGTGATGACGGCGATGTCTGGCTTCACCATCTCGCCGAGGTAGCGGATCTGCCCCGCGCGGTCCATGCCCGTTTCGATCACTGCCGCCTGATGCGCGCGGGAGAGTCCCAGCAGCGTCTGCGGCGTGCCGATCTCATTATTATAGTTGGCCGCGGTCTTGAGCGTACAAAACTTCGTGCCCAGCACCGAGGCGATCATTTCCTTTGTCGTCGTCTTACCGACGCTGCCCGTCACCTGCACAACGGGGATCGCAAACTGCACGCGGTACCATGCGGCCAGATCCTTGAGGGCAAGCAGCGTGTCGGGCACCTTGATGTAAAATTTCCCGGGAAGCAGCGTTTCCGGCACGCGCGCGCAAAGGCAGCCCTCCGCGCCCGCGGAAAGTGCCTTTTCGATATAGTCATGCCCGTCGAAACGCTCGCCGGCGAGCGGCAGGAAAACTTCGCCCGATTTGACGGTGCGGCTGTCGGTGTTCACGCCGAGGATCTTCGCCGTCTCCTCGCCCTGCAGCAGCTCACCGTGCACTGCCGCGATCAGCTGCTTTACCGTGATGGTCTCCATTTACAGCCCTCTTTTCTGCTTCAGCGACTCTTCGACGATCTTCTCGCACAGCTCCTCGTAGCCGATGCCGACCGCCGCCGCCTCCTGCGGAAGAAGGCTCGTCTTCGTCATGCCGGGCAGCGTGTTGATCTCAAGGAAGTACGGCGTGCCGTCGGGCGTGACAATGAAGTCCGCGCGGGAGTAGACGCTCAGGCCGATCAGGCGGTAGACCGTCTCGGTCGCGGTGCGCACGCGCATCTCCCAGTCCTCGGGGATGGGAGAGGGGCAAATTTCCTCCGCCGCGCCGGCCTGATACTTGTTCGCGTAGTCATAAAAGCCCGTCTTCGGGATAATTTCGATGGAGGGCAGTGCCTTGCCCGCGATGATACCAACCTGGATCTCGCGGCCGGAGATGTACTGTTCGAGCACGACCTGCGCGCCGAACTTTAAGCACTCTTCAAGCGCTTTTTTGAGCTCCGCGCCCGTATGCGCGATGGAGACGCCGACAGACGAGCCGTTGGCGACCGGCTTGACGACGCAAGGGAGCTTCGTTTCCGACACAAGGCGCGCGATGTCGCCTTCCGTGTAGCGCACGGTGCGCCACTGCGGCGTGATGACATATTCCGACACGAGACGCTTCGTCAGGTCCTTATCCATCGCGATGGCGCTCGAGAGGTAGCCTGCGCCGGTGTACGGAATGCCGAGCAGGTCGAACGCGGCCTGCACGCGGCCATCTTCGCCGCAGGTGCCGTGCAGCGCCAGAAATACGACGTCCGCCCTGGCGCACACGTCGAGCACGCCGGGGCCGAAAAGGCTGCGGCTCTGATCCTTGCGGCTCGCGCGCACGGCGGCAAGGTCAGGCTCCGCCTCGGCGACGGAATAGTCGCCGCAGAAGCCGTCCGGCGCGCCGAAGACGTCGTCGAGCCTGCCGTCGCAGTCCTCAAAGCCCATGAACATATCCACCAGAATGGCCTGGTGTCCGCGCGAACGCAGCGCGCGGCAAATTTTATTACCGCTGGAAAGCGAGACATTGCGCTCCATACTCAGTCCGCCCGCCAGAACGACGATACGCATATCGTTTTCCTCCTTATTCTCGAAAGGAACGTCGCCGTCCCCGTTTATCCATACTATACTAATTTATACTTTACCACAGCTTTTTCCCAAATACAAGCAAAAGAGAGCGGCAGGAAAACCGCTCTCTTTTGTTCGCTTCTCTTATTTTTTGCCCTTAACCGAAGATGCCGGAGAGCAATCCGCTCTTTTCCGCGCGGACGTTCTTGAGCGTCATCGCCGCGCTGAGGATCTCTGCTGCCTGTGCGCGCGTCACGCCCGAGCGCATCTCATCGGCGGAGAAGCGTCCGCTTTCGATCACGCTGACAGACTGTAAATTCGCCACCGCCTGCGCGCACCATGCGTTGTCCGCATCCTGCGCGTCGTAGTCCGAAAGATCGACGTCCGTCACGCGCAGCAGCCGGTTCAGCACGACCGCGGCCTCGCTCAGCGTAATGTCATCGTTCGCACGGAAGGCAATGCCCTCGTCCGTGCTGATGCCGGACACAACGCCCGCGTTCAGCGCGCTCACGGCATAGCCCTTGGCCCATGCGGGAATGCTCGCATCATCGCAGAAGCCCGTCATGCTGACCGTATCTGCCCGGTAGCCCATCGCCGCCATTGCCATGGCAACAAATTCTCCGCGCGTAAGCGTGCGCTCCGGCTCAAAGAAATAGCTCTCTCCGACTTTTGTGCCGACAAACACGCCATGCTCGGCAAGATCGACCGCCGCCGTGTGGATGCGGTCATTTTGCAGATCGGCATAACATACGCCGCTCGACGCGCGCTCGATCGCAACGCTGACCGTTGCAGGCAGCGAGACGTTGCCCTCCTCATCGGTCGCGGTATAGGTGAAGCTGTCCGCCCCAAGCTTGCCCGCCGGCGTATAGACAAAGCCGAGGCCGTCCTCCGTCAGCGTAACGCTCCCCTTTTTGGGCTGCGTGACGATATCAAACGCCAGCGTGCCGCCCTCGTTGTCCACCGCGCGGAACACGCCCTCATACGCCACACCGCGGTAGACCCTGATCTCCATATTCTCCGCCACGGGCGCGCCGTCAGATGCGCGGGGCGTTTCCTTGTCCCTGCCGAACAGCGCTGACACGCTCTGCAGCGGAACGAGCGTAAGCAGCAGGATCGCCATGACGAACGGCAGCGCCCGCCAGATCTTCTGGTACCTTTGATCCATAGTGCAACTCTCCTTTATTTGAAATGGTCTGCCGGTATTTTCTGCGCGCCGGACAAAAATATGCAGAAGTGAAAGGAATTTATCGGAAAAAGCGCTTGACTTTCCGTTTTCCCGCTGTTATAATCGAAAAGCCGCTTTGAATGGGCTTAAAGTTTCGGAAGGTTTCGAGACTTTTCGAACGCCCCCGACAGCGAGTCCGTAATTAAGGAAAGAGGTGCAAGCAATGCAAGCGATCATCGTTACCGGCGGTAAGCAGTATGTTGTGAACGAGGGCGACACCCTGTTCATTGAGAAGCTCCCCGTCGAGGCGGGCGACGCCGTTACCTTCGATCAGGTTTTGGCGATCGTTGACGGCGAAAACACCAAGTTCGGCACTCCCGTGGTGGAGGGCGCGAAGGTGGAGGCCACTGTCGTTAAGAACGGCAAGGGCAAGAAGGTCCGTGTCTACAAGTACAAGGCCAAGAAGGGCTATCACAAGCGTCAGGGTCATCGTCAGCCTTATACCAAGGTTGAGATCGGCAAGATCTCCGTCTAAGGCATGACCACTGTTACATTCCTCACCGAAGGAAAACGCATCATCGGTTTTGATGCCAAGGGACACAGCGGTTACAGCGAAGCAGGATCCGACATCGTCTGCGCGGCGATCACAAGCGCGGTTCGCCTTGTGGAAAGCACCGTGAACGATGTTTTAGGCCTCGCCGCTTCCGTCAAGGTCCATGAACGCTCCGGCGCTGTGGAATTCCGGCTCCCCGGCGGTCTGTCCGCCACGAATGAGAGCACCTGTCAGGCTCTTTTAACAGGCTTGATGCTGCTCTTTTCCGGGCTGCACAGCGAATATCCGGACAATATCGAAGTCATGGAGGCGTAAGTCTCCTGTTCCGATCATCTTACAGAAAGGA
>CAKTRT010000023.1 GCA_934597535.1 uncultured Oscillospiraceae bacterium
TCCGTCGTCATCAGCGCGCCCGCGCTGTCGTCGGGGTATTTGAGAATTTCATTGATGCTCTTGCGCGTGTCGGGGTCTGCGTGCTTTAAAATGCGCTTGACGACGTTTGCGGGCATTTCCTCCACGATATCGACCGCATCATCGAGGTAGAGCTCATCGAGAACTTCCTTCAGCTCCGTGTTCGAAAAACCGCGGATGAGCATTTCCTGCGCGTCGGGGTCCAACTCGACGAACACCTCCGCCGCCGGCTCCTTGGGAAGAAGACGGAACAAAAGGGGAATGCTGTCCTCACTCAGATCTTCAAAAAGCGATGCGATATCGGCCGGCGCCAGATCGCACAGCAGGTGCCGCAGCGCGGCGTATTGCTTTCGCCTGAGCAGCTCCCTGATTCCGTCCAGCAGTTCATCGCGCATTTCTTCAAATCCGACCATACCGTCTCCTCCTTTCTGAAAGATGCTGAAAATTTTGCAGAAAAGCAAAAGAAAATCTCCCACATCCTGCGTCCGGTGACGCGGCTATGGGAGCGACATCATGAAAAACCGCGCCCATGGCGCCGTTTTCCCCACCGTTCAAGCTTTAGCATCACAAGGCGGTGAAACTGCATTAGATGGCACCTTGCTTTCGATGCAACCTGTTCAAACCCTCTCATAGTGTCTCCACTACTCCGCGGCAGCAGTCCGTATCCTTGTGGTAGCCTTACCTACCGGACGATCCTATGGAATTGTTGCTTCTATATTATGCACATTTTTCTTCCGTGTCAACCCCTTTTGCGCCCGAAAAACGGCAAAACTTCACGCCGCGTCCGCTTTTCTCTTCCCTTTCGCCGCAAGCTGTGCTATACTGCTATATTGTAGCGGCATGTGCCGCGGTGAAACGCTTGCAAAAGGAGGCCGGCGTCCTTGGAGCAATACTTTGCAAAGCACCGCTTCCTCGGCGGTCTTTACCAGCTGGCACGGCGGTATTTCGACCATCACGTCGCCCGCGACAGCGCGGCGCTGACCTATTACCTGCTGTTCGCGCTGTTCCCGCTGCTGATCTTCCTGAGCAACCTTGTGGGCATGATGTCGCTCGATATCAGCCAGTTCCTCGCAGGGCTGCACACCTTTATGCCGCAGGAAGCGCTGGACATCATCGAGCAGTACCTCGTCTATGTCAGCCGCGATTCCAGCCGCCAGCTTTTATGGTTCTCGCTCATTTTCTCCATCTACTTTCCCTACCGCGCGGCCGGCGCGCTGATGGGTTCGGTGCGCAAGGCCTACGGCGTGGAAGCTCCCACGCATTTTCTGCGCTACCAGCTCAAGCTGCTGCTCTACACGCTCTGTCTCATCCTCATCATCATCCTTTCCATCGCATTGTCCGTTGTGGGCGGGCGCGTGCTGAACTTCGTCTCCGGCTACATTGCCCTGAGCGACGGCTTTATCGAGCTGTGGACGCGGCTCCGTTTTGCCGTGCTCGGCGGCGTGGTGTTCTTTCCCATCGCGCTGATGTACGGGCTTGCGCAGGAGTCGCACACGATGAGCCGCATCTGGCCCGGCGCGGCGGCCTCGCTCGTGATGTGGCTGGCACTGTCCTATCTGTTTTCGTTTTATGTGGAGAATATTGCGCGCTACTCGGTGATCTACGGTACGTTGGGCGCGGTGATCGTGCTGCTTCTGTGGCTGTACCTTGCCGCGATGATGCTCATCATGGGCGCGGAATTCAACAGCGTTCTCATGGCGCTGCGAAAGAAAGCTTAAACGCTTCAGGAGAATCTCAACTATGAAAATCATCATTGTCGGACTCGGCAAGGTGGGCTATGCCATCGCCGAGCAGCTGTCGGACGAGGATCACGACCTCGTCATCGTGGATCAGAGCAGCGCCGCGCTCGACCATGCGGACGCAATGCTCGACGTTATGTGCGTTGAAGGCAACGGTGCCAGCGCCAGCGTTCTGCTGCAGGCAGGCGTGCGCGAGGCCGATCTGCTCATCGCCGTTTCGGAAAACGATGAGGTGAACCTCATCTGCTGCCTGATGGCGAAAAAGCTGGGAGCAAGGCACACCGTCGCGCGCGTGCGCAACCCCGAGTATTTCCGCGATGCGCCGATCCTGCGCCGCGAGATCGGGCTTGATATGATCATCAACCCCGAACACGCCGCCGCGCAGGAGATCTCCCGCATTCTGCGCGTGCCGAGCGCCTTCAGCGTGGAGACGTTTGCGCGCGGTCTTGTGGAGATGATCGGCTTTCAGGCCGAGGCGGCTGACAGCCTTGTGGGCAGGCCCCTCACCGACTTCAACCGGGAAAACTCCAGCGGCATTCTCCTCTGCGCGGCCAAGCGCGGCGACGAGGTCATCGTGCCCAACGGCTCGTTTATCCCGCTGGCAGGCGACCGCGTCTATGTCATCGGCACGCCCACCGAGACCACGCGCGCGCTGCGCTCGATGGGGCGCGTGACCGCGCCGATCCGGCGCGTGAGCGTCCTCGGCGGAAGCCGCATCGCGCTCTATCTCTCCTGGGCGCTGGCCGACGCCGGCACGCACGTGACGATCGTTGAGAAGGATGAGGCCAAGTGTCTGTCACTCGCGGAAAAGCTGCCCAAGGCCTCGATCATTCAGGGCGACGGCACCGACCACGACCTGCTGGAATCCGAGGGCATCTTCCACTGCGACGCTTTTGTCGCCGTGACCGACCGCGACGAGGAAAACCTTCTGATGGCGCTGACTGCCAAGCGCTACGGCGTGAAAAAGGTCGCGCCCAAGATGTCCCGTCTCGGCTACCTCGATATCGTGAGCCTGACGGGGCTGGATACGGTGATCTCGCCCAAGGCCATCATCGCAAGTCAGATCTCCAGCTATGTCCGCGGCCTTGCCAACTCGCAGGGCAGCGCGGTGGAGAGCCTGCACAATATCCTCGGCGGCGCGATCGAGGCGGTGGAATTCACCGCGACGGCCGCCACGCACTTTCTTGACCGTCCGCTCAGCGACCTGCACTTCCGCAAGGGGCTGCTCATCGCCGCCATCGTTCACAACGGCAAGGTGGAGATCCCCAACGGTCAGTCCCAGATCCATGCGGGCGACCGCGTGATCGTGGTGGCAAAGGAGCTTTTTTTACAGGATCTTAACGATATTCTCGGCTGAATGCCGCCGGAACGAAAGAAGGCACTATGAATCAAAAGCTTATTCTCAAGCTCGTCGGCGTCATCCTCTGCATTGAGGCGCTGTGCCTGCTCGTACCGCTGCTGTATGCGCTCGTGTGCGGCGAGTCGGATGTTCCGGCCTTTCTCCGCGCCATCGCCCTTTGCGGCGGCACAGGCGGACTGCTGGCGCTCATCCGCCCGTCCGATCGGCGGCTGCAAACGCGCGACGGCTTTGTCTGCGTGGCCCTGTGCTGGATCGCGCTGAGTCTGTTCGGTGCGCTGCCATACTTTTTCAGCGGCAGCTGCGGTTACATCGACGCATTTTTCGAGACCGTCTCCGGCCTGACAACGACCGGTGCGACCATTTTTGCCGCTCCCTCTGCGCTGCCGCGCGGCATTCTGCTCTGGCGCGCATTGACACAGTGGATGGGCGGCATGGGCATTCTTGTGCTGATGCTGGCGCTGCTGCCAAAGCTCAGCGAGGGCAGCGTCAACCTGATGAAGGCGGAATCGCCCGGCCCCATTGCAACCAAGCTGCGTCCGAAAACCGGCGAGACCGCACGCATCCTCTACCGCATTTACATTGCCCTGACAGCGGCAGAGACACTGCTGCTGCGTCTTGCCGGGATGCCGTGGTTCGACGCGGTGACCACGGCGCTGACGACCATCTCCACCGGCGGCTTTTCCATTCAGGATGCGAGCATCGCGTATTATCAATCGCATCTTGTCAACTGGATTCTTATTTTCTTCATGTTTGCCGCAAGCGTGAACTTCACGCTTCTCTATCTCTGCATGACGCGCCGTTTTCGCGAAGCGCTCAAGAGCGAGGAACTGCGCGTCTACTCGCTGGTCGTGGTCGGCGCGTCGGCGATGATCGCAGCAGACTTGATCGTACGCACGGGGCGCGACATCGGCTCGGCCATCGAAAACGCAGCTTTTCAGGTCTCAACGCTGATCTCCACGACCGGCTACTGCACGGAGGATTTTGACCTCTGGCCACAGTTCAGCCGCTGCATCCTTGTGCTTGTGATGTTTGTCGGCGGATGCGCCGGCTCCACCGCGGGCGGTATCAAGGTCTCGCGCATCCTGCTGCTGTTCAAAACGCTCAAGCGTGATCTGCGGCGCGTGATGCACTCGCGCGAGGTACGCCCCATCACGCTCGACAGTCAGCGCGTGAGCGAGGAGACCATATCCTCCATCTCCGTATTTTTCTTTGCCTATATCGTGCTGCAGCTGCTTGGCGCGCTGATCCTGTCGATCGATGGGATCGACTTCACCGCCTCGTTCACCGCTTCGCTTACAGCGATCAGCAACGTGGGACCGGGACTCGGAGCCGTTGGCCCAACGCGCAACTTCGCCTTTCTCTCCGGCTTCAGCAAAGTCACGATGAGCGCGCTGATGCTGCTGGGCCGCCTTGAGATCATGCCGCTGCTGGTGCTGCTGATGCCCTCGGTATGGCGCAGGAAATGAATCGAACAAAAACCGCTTTGCCGTCCGGCAAAGCGGTTTTCTTTTTTTCAGAATTTTTTCCGCCGCCGCATATCGACGCGGAAGGTGCGCAAACTAAGCGCGGCAAAAATGCCAATACTTTTTCAGGAGGACAGATCTCATGACCGATCATACCAATAATGGCTGCGCCTGCACGCCCAACACCTCCATCCGCTGCGCCGTGACCAACTGCGCCAACCACTGCAAGGACGCCCAGTACTGCGGCCTGAACGCCATCCAGGTCGGCACCCACGAGGCCAACCCCACGATGGACCAGTGCACCGACTGCCAGAGCTTCAAAAAGCAGTAAACGCGCTCTGCGCCCACGGGCGCAGATTACTTAGGGGGAAACATTATGCGCAAAACAACGAAATACCGCATCGCGGGCGCGCTTGCGGGAACAGTGAACGGCCTCTTTGGCGGCGGCGGGGGCATCCCGCTGGCAGTGCTGCTGCGCAAGTGGACAGGGCTTGCCGACAAGACGGCGTTCGCCACCTGCGTGGCCATTATCCTGCCGGTGTGTCTTGTCTCAACGGCGGTCTACGCCCTGCGCGGCACGCTGCCGCTTGCCGAGGCGCTGCCGTATCTTTTTGGCGGGCTGCTCGGCGGCTTCCTCGGCGGCAGGCTCTTCAAAAGCGTGCCGAATGCATGGCTCAGGCGGATCTTTGCGCTGTTCCTGCTCTACGGCGCGGCGAGGTATCTGCTGTGAAGGAGTGGATACTGCCCGCGCTGTGCGGGCTGGGCACGGGCATCCTTTCGGCGTGGGGCATCGGCGGAGGAACACTGCTGCTTTTATGCATGACGCTTTTTTTCGGCTTGGAACAGCAGACGGCGCAGGCGATCAACCTGCTTTACTTTCTGCCCACGGCGGGCATCTCGCTGTTCGCGCATCAAAAAAACGGTTTCCTTGACCGGGAAGCGCTGCGCGCGGCAGCGCCGCTCGGCACGCTCTGCGCGCTCGGCGCCGCCTTTCTCACAACAGCGCTGGACAGCGCGGCACTGCGAAAGCCCTTCGGACTGTTCCTGCTGTACGCAGGAGCGTCAATCCTTTTGGAACGCCCGGAAAATGGCAGCAAAAAAACGCCGTGATGTCAACGGCGTTTTTCTTTTTTTATTTTCGGTGCACGCACTTGTGCAACAAATGCGGCGCGGGAGCGCAATAGTGTTCCCCTTCAAATGCGCAGCGCCGCTTCCAGCGCGATATAGAGCTTGCCAAGGTCGTGGTTCGCATCGCGGAGATCTGCTACGTCATAGCCGCTCTCCTCCAGCACGTCGCCCGCTTCCAGAAAGTTATAGAGCGCCAGCCCGTAAAAACTGCACACTGCCTGCACGCCGGCAAGCTCCATCTCCACGGCAAGGCAGCCCTCGTCCCGGCGCTGCGCGACGAGACCCGCCGTCTCGCGGATCATGGCATCCGTCGTCCATACCCGCCCCGCCACATGCGGCACGCCCAGCTCGGTAAAAATAGCTGAGAGCTTCTGCGCGTTTTCGATCGGCAGATAATCGGACGGTGGGGCAAAGTAGTACGAGCAGCCCTCGCCGCGGTAGGCCTCCGTAGGGACGATGAACTTTCCCTTCGTCGCCGCGCGATCCAAGCTCCCGCAGGAGCCGAACATCACGAACTTCGACGCGCCGGTGACCCAGCTGACCTCATAGCATTCTGATGCGGCGGCCGGAGCGCCGACGCCCGACAGATAGAAGGCGATGTCCATGCCCTTGTAGCTCATCCGGTAGACGGGAATATTCCCATTGCACGAGCCGACCAGACCGATGCGCTCGCAGGGGTACGTCTCCAACAGGTGCTGACAGATCTTCTGCGAAAACAGGATCAGGCATGTTTCGACGAGATGCTTCCGCTCGCCGTAAAAGTCCCGCAGGGTGATGACCGGCTCGGTCTTATTGTCAAAGCAGTCGGTGATCATGCGCGCCCCTCCCCGTGCTCATTGCAGCTTTTCCAGCGCGTCCTTCGCGGCCATCTGCTCAGCTTCCTTCTTGCTGCGGCCCGCGCCCCTGCCCACGGGGGCTCCGTTGAGCAGCACCTCAAAAAAGAAGGTCTTGTCGTGATCCGGCCCGCTCTCGCCGGTCAGGCGGTAGGCGAGCGCCTGATTCGGCGAGCGCTGCACAAATTCCTGCAGAAGCGTCTTATAGTCGCGGCGCTTTTCCTCGGCGACCTCCTCGCGCTCGGTATCGAGCAGCACGCGGTGGATGAGCGCGCTGGCCACGCCGATGCCGCCGTCGAGATATACAGCGGCAAACACTGCCTCGGTCGCGTCGGCCAGGATGGACGGGCGCGTGCGGCCGCCGCAGCTCTCCTCGCCGTTGCCGAGCTTCAGGTACTTTCCCAGCTCCAGCCGCTGCGCGACCTCGTGCAGGCTGTCCTCGCACACGAGCAGCGCGCGGATGCGCGTCAGCTCGCCCTCCGGCGCGTTTGGGTGCTTGGCGAAAAGATACTCCGCCGTGACAAAGCCGAGCACACTGTCGCCCAGAAATTCGAGCCGCTCGTTGCTGAAGATATTCGCGCCGCGATGCTCGTTGGCATATGAGCTGTGGCGCAGCGCCTCTTCGAGCAGCGCGGGGTTTTTAAATTGATATTGCAGCTTTTCCGAAAGCGCCTGCATCCTGCTCCCCTCCTGATAAAAGGACGCCCCGCGCACGGCGGGGCGGCTTTTTTCGCTTTTTAACCGAGTTTTGCGCTCAAATAGCGCACGCAATCGCCGACGGTCTTAAGGCCGACCAGATCCTCCTCGGGGATCTCATCGACTTCAAACTCTTCCTCCATGGCCATGACCAGCTCGACCAGATCCACGGAATCGGCGCCAAGGTCATCCTCGAACGAGCTGTTCATCGTGACCTCCTCCGGGTCAACGGCAAACTGCTCGACGATCAGATCCTGCATGGCTTTGAAAATATCTTCCGAACTCATACGGTTTTCCTTCCTCTCAAGGATTTTGTTCTTCCAAATGATACGGCAAAGGTCCTGCTGTGTCAATACCCTTTTTTGCCGCTTTCCGGCATTCGCAGCCTTATGCGTCCTTTCCAAGGCGCATCTTGTCGATATTCTGCCCGATATCGCTGATGATGCCGCTGCGCGCGACCTCCATCGCCTGACGCACTGCGTTGCAGAAGCCCACCTCGCTCGCGCTGCCGTGCGCCTTGATGACGGGCTTTGAGATGCCGAGCAGCGCCGTGCCGCCGACCTCGTTCGCGTCAAGCATCTTTTTGAAATCGCCGAGCTGGCCCTTGAGCAGCAGCGCCGCCAGCTTCGTACCCATGCTGTGCAGGAGCATTTCCTTTAATTTGATGGAAAGGAGCTTGCCCGTCCCCTCAACGGTCTTGAGCATGATGTTGCCGCTGTAGCCGTCGGCAACGATGACGTCGCACTCGCCGAGCATCGCTTCCTTCGCCTCAATATTGCCGACGAAGTTGAGATGCCCTGCCTTGCCCGCTTCCTTGAGCTTCTGATACGTTTCGCGGCGCAGCGTGTCGCCCTTGCTCTCCTCCGCGCCGATGTTCAAAAGGCCGACGCGCGGGTTTTCAACGCCGAGCACCTTTTGCGCGTAGTAGCTGCCAAGGTAAGCGAATTGCAGCAGGTATTCGACCGTGCATTCGGCATTCGCGCCGCAGTCGATGAGCACCGCCTTGCCCTTTGCCGTGGGGATCGTCGGCGCGAGCGCCGCACGGCGCAGGCCGCGGATGCGCTTGACCACGAGCGTTGCGCCGGCAAGGAGCGCACCTGTACTGCCCGCGCAGACGAAGCCGTCAGCCCCGCCGTCGCGCAGCATATTCAGCCCCACCGTAAGAGAGGAGTCCTTTTTCTGCTTGAAGGCGGTGGCGGGATCGTCGCAGATCTCGACCACCTCGGTCGCGTTGACGATTTCCATGCCCTTGGGAAGCTCCTTGCAGCCGCACTGCTCTGCCGCCTTGAGGATCTCCTCCGTTTTCCCGACGAGGACAATGTCCACGCCGTATCGTTCATGCGCCATCAGCGCGCCTTTGACGGGCGCGAGGGGGGCGAAATCGCCGCCCATGGCGTCAACGATGATCTTCATGGGGTCACTCCTTTCTTATCACGCAGCGCCTCTTCACGTAGCGCATCAATTAAGTCGAGCGAGCGTGCGGCGAGCGCCGCGTTCTTCACGCGCTTGCCGCCCTTGATGCGATAGCCCAGCGGCGGCATGATGCCGAAATTCACGTTCATCGGCTGGAAGTCTGAGACCGTGGTGTCGCTGATATAAAGCCCCAGCGCGCCGATGGCCGTCTCGCGCGGGAAGTCGATGGGGGGCTTGCCCTCGAGCCTTCTTGCCATCTCGATGCCCGCCAAAAAGCCCGAGGCCGCAGACTCGATATAGCCCTCCACGCCGGTCATCTGGCCGGCAAAGGCAATACGCTCGTCCGCGATGAGACGATAGTAACGATCCAGCATCCCCGGCGAGCGGAGGTAGGTATTGCGGTGCATCACGCCGTAGCGCACGAATTCCGCGTCGTGCAGCGCTGGGATCATCGAAAACACGCGCTTCTGCTCGGGAAAGCGCAGATGCGTCTGGAAGCCGACGAGGTTATAGACGCTGCCCTGCGCATTGTCGCGCCGCAGCTGAACGACGGCATAAGGCTCCTTCCCCGTCTTCGGGTCGCGCAGGCCGCGCGGCTTGAGCGGGCCGTAGCAGAGCGTGTCGTGTCCGCGGCGCGCCATGACCTCAACGGGCATGCAGCCCTCAAAGACGTTTTTATCCTCAAAGCCGTGAACCGGCGCTTCCTCCGCGGTGGTCAATGCCTGCCAGAAGGCGTCATACTCCTCCTCCGTCATCGGGCAGTTGATGTAGTCCGCCGTGCCCTTGTCGTAGCGCGAGGCGAAAAACGCCGAATCCATATCGACGCTCTCAAACGTCACAAGCGGGGCGGCGGCGTCGAAAAAGTTCAAGGTGTGGCCGCCGCCGATCTTCTCGGCGATGGCGGCGGCGAGCGCATCGCTCGTCAAGGGGCCTGAGGCGATGATGACCTCCCCCTCGGGGATAGCTGTCACCTCGCCGGGGACGACCGTGATATTCGGGTGCGAGCGGATCTTCTCGGTCACGAGCTTTGAAAAGCCGTAGCGGTCGACCGCCAGCGCGCCGCCCGCCTCCACGCGCGTCGCATCCGCGCACGCGAGGATCAGCGAATCCAAACGGCGCAGCTCCTCCTTGAGAAGGCCGACCGCGTTTTCTATCTGGTCAGAGCGCAGCGAATTCGAGCAGCACAGCTCGGCAAAATCCGCCGTGTGGTGCGCGGGGGTGGTCTTTTCGGGTTTCATTTCATGCAGCGTCACGGCGATGCCGCGCTGCGCGAGCTGCCAGGCAGCCTCACAGCCGGCAAGACCGGCGCCGATCACAGTTACTTGCATCAGTTTTCTTCTTTCTCCGCGGTCTTTTTGGCCGCAGACTTGGCGGCCGTCTTCTTCGCGTCCGCCTTTTTCGTGGTCGCGGTCTTCTTTGCCGCCGTTTTCTTGGGCTTTTCTTCGCCGTCCTCGGCAGCAGCGGCTTTCTTCGTCGTTTTCTTCGCCGCGGCGTTCTTCGTCGCGGTCTTCTCCGCGCTCGCCGCTTTCGTCGTCGTTTTCTTTGCGGCGGTGCTCTTCTTGGCGGTAGGCTTCTTTGCCGCGGTCTCCGCCGCCTCGGCGGCTTCCGCGCTCTCTTCCGCCGTCTCGGCAGTCTTCTTTTTCACATAGCCGCGCTGGTCCTCGGGCACGAAGCGCGAACACGCGGGGTTGATGCAGTATGGGCGCTTAAAGCCCTTGCCCGCCTTTTTGAACATCGTCTGGCCGCACTCGGGGCAGTCGTCCTTCGTCGGCACATCCCAGGTCATAAAGTCGCACTTCTTCTCCGGATCGCTGCTGGTGGAAAATTCGCAGGCGTAGTACGTGTACTGCTTGTTCGTCTTCTTGCTCACGCCGGTGCGCTTCATCATGCGCCCACCGCACTTGGGGCAGCGGCCCGGCATTTCGATGACAAGGGGCTTGGTGAAGGTGCACTCGGGATAGCCCGGGCAGGCTAAAAAGCGGCCAAAGCGCCCGCTCTTGATGACCATGTTGCGGCCGCAGACGTCGCACTTTTCCTCGCTGACCTCATCGGGCACCTTGAGTCTCACGCCCTCGAGCGCCTTTTCGGCGTTTTCAAGGTTGCGCTCAAAGCCGCCGTAAAAGTCGCGGATGACGTCCTTCCACGCGGTCTTGCCCTCCTCGACGGTATCGAGCTTCTCCTCCATGCGGGCGGTAAACTTCATGTCCACGATATCGGGGAAGCGCTCTTCCATCAGGCCCGTCACCACCTCGCCGAGCGGCGTGGGGCGCAGATATTTGCCGTCCTTGATGACGTATTCACGGTCGAGAATGGTCGAGACCGTCGGCGCGTAGGTCGATGGGCGGCCGATGCCGTTCTGCTCCATCGCGCGGATGAGCGTCGCGTCCGTGTAGCGCGCGGGCGGCTGAGTGAAGTGCTGGAGCGGCGTATAGGCCTCGAGCGTCAGGCCCTGCCCCTCGACGAGCGGCGGCAGCGTGCCCTCCTTTTCCTCCTTGCTGTCGTCGTCGCGGGATTCCTCGTAAACGGCGGTGTAGCCGGAGAATTTCAGGTTGCTGGCGCTTGCGTGGAATTCATGCTCCCCCGCCATGATCTGAACGCTCACGCTGTCGTACACGGCGTTCGCCATCTGGGAGGCCAAAAAGCGGCTCCAGATCAGGCGGTAGAGACGGTACTGCTCGCCCGTCAGATCGCCCTTGATCTGCTCGGGCGTCAGATCAACGTTCGAGGGGCGGATGGCCTCATGCGCGTCCTGCGCGCCGGCCTTGGCCTTGTAGTGGCGGGCGGCCTTGGGATAGTAGTCCTGCCCGTAGCGGCCTAAGATAAACGTCTTCGCCGCGGCAATGGCTTCTTCGGAGATGCGCAGCGAGTCGGTACGCATATAGGTGATGAGACCCACCGTGCCCTCGCCCGTGATGTCAACGCCCTCGTAGAGCTGCTGGGCGATGGCCATGGTGCGGCGCGGCGTCATGTTGAGCTTGCGCGAGGCCTCCTGCTGTAAGGTGGAAGTGGTGAACGGCAGAGACGGGGAGCGCTGCTTGTCCGTGCGCTTGATATTCGTCACGGTAAAGGGCTTGTCGCCGATGTCGGCAATGATGCCGTCCACCTGCTCGCCCGAGGTCGGCTCGACCTTTTTACCGTCTTTTCCGTAATAGTGCGCTTCAAAGGTCTTGTGCGTCGCCTCGTCGGTGAGGTCGGCGTCAAGCGTCCAGTATTCCTGCGCCTCGAAGGCCTGGATCTCCTTTTCACGGTCATCGACCATGCGCACGGCGACGGACTGTACACGGCCCGCGGAGAGGCCGCGGCGAACCTTTTTCCACAGAAGCGGGCTAAGCTCATAGCCCACGATGCGGTCGAGCACGCGGCGCGCCTGCTGCGCATCGACCAGATCCTGATCGATGGCGCGCGGCTTTTCAATGCTCTCGGTCACGACCTTCTTCGTGATCTCGTTGAAGGTGACGCGCTGCGCCTTGGTATCGTCCAGGCCCAGCAGCGCCTTTAAGTGCCACGAGATGGCTTCGCCCTCGCGGTCCGGATCCGTTGCAAGATAGACGGTGTCGCTGCTCCTGGCAGCCTTTTTGAGCTCGCTGATAAGCTCCTCTTTGCCGTGGATGGGCTGATAGACAGGCTCGAAGTCGTGCTCAACATCGACGCCCAGCTTGCTCTTGGGCAGGTCGCGCAAATGACCCATGCTGGCCTTGACCTCGTAATCCCTGCCCAGATATTTTCCAATGGTTTTCGCCTTGGCCGGAGACTCGACGATCACCAGATGCTTCTTTGCCATGAATGTTATTCCTCCAGTAGTGTGACGTTCAATGAAAAATGCTTGCCGCCAAGCTGCGCGACAAAGCCGTCCAGCTCCAGCATCGTGAGTGCGGAGAGCACACGGCGGGTGGGGATCTGCGTCTTTTCGATCAGGTCGTCTACCTGCAGCGCGCCGTCTTTCAGCGTGCGCAAAATGGCGATCTGGTCGTCGGTCAGCCCCGTGTCGTTGGTTTTTAAGTTGATCGCCGGCAGCGACGGCGCTTCCTCCGCCGCGGCCTGCCTGGCGCGCGCTTGCTCCTCGCGCGCCCGATAGCCGAGCGTGCGCGGCAGCTCCACGCGCTCGCCGAGTATCTTGTGCGGGTACATCCCCTCGTATTCGCGCAGGACGTCCCAGCTGTCGGTGATGAGGGCGGCGGCGCCATCGGCGATCAGGCGGTTGCAACCGCGGCTCATGGGCGCGTCGATGGGGCCGGGGACGGCAAAAACGTCGCGCCCCTGCTCAAGCGCTGTATTGGCCGTAATGAGCGCGCCGCTCTTTTCCGGCGCCTCGACCACGATGGCAGCTAAGCTCAGGCCGCTGATGATGCGGTTGCGCACAGGGAAGTGCCATGCCTCGGCCGCCGTTCCGGGCGGATATTCGCTGATGAGCGCGCCTGAGGCCGCGATATCGCGGTACAGCCACTCATTTTCCGCCGGGTAGACAACATCGATGCCGCTGCCGAGCACGGCAATGGTCTTCCCGCCCGCGCGCAGCGCGCCGCGATGGGACGCGCTGTCCACGCCCGCCGCTGCGCCGGAGATCACGAGCGCGCCCTGCTTCGCAAGGCCGTAGGCGATCTTCTCCGCCGCTTCGATGCCGTAGGGCGAGGCCTTGCGCGTGCCGACCATGGCGATGGCGGCCTCCTCGTCGATAACGGGGAGCTGGCCTTTGACATAAAGCAGGCACGGCGGCTCAAAGATATTGCGCAGGCGCATCGGATAGTCCGCGTCCTGCATCGTGAGAAGCCGCAGCCCCAGCCGCGAACACGCGCCGAGGATGCGATCGGCGTTTTCCAGTGATTTTTCCTTAAGCAGCGCGATCTGCCGCGGCTCGATCCCCTCGACAAGGCGGTATTCGTCCTCGTCGGCATAATAGATGTTCTCCGGCGTGCCGAAATGATCCAGCAGCGACAGCTTTGAGCGGTTCGTCAGCCCCTTGACCTCTGAGAGCCACACCCAGTATTTCAACCCCGCCATACGGGAACACCTCCTTTTATCGGTACATCTCCCACAAGACCACCGTTGCCGCGATGGCCGCGTTCAGCGACTCGCAGCGCGGACTCATGGGAATTTTCAGCGTCTTGGCACAGGCATCCAGCAGCTGCTGCGACAGCCCGCGCCCCTCGCTGCCGATGGCGACAGCGGCCCTGGACAGGTCGGCGTCAGCAAGCGGAACGGTGTCCTCGCGCAGCGCCGTGCCATAGAGCGGGATATCGCTTTTCGCAAGCAGCGCGAAAAGCTCCTCCGGCGCAGCGCTGTACGCCGCGCGTCGGAAGATCGCGCCCATCGTGGCGCGCGCCGTCTTGGGATTGAACAGATCCGCGCAGGCGTTGACCAGAAACACGCCGTCGCAGTCAAAGGCGTCCGCCGTGCGCAGAATGGTCCCGACGTTTCCGGGGTCCTGCACGCCGTCGAGCACGAGATAGTGCCTGCCCGAAAGCGTTTCGGGCAGCTTCGTCTCAGGCAGCGCCACGGTGAACAGCGCGCCCTGCGGCGTTTCCATCGGGCTCACCGAGCGCATCAGATCCTCGCTCACGCGCACGGCGCGCACGGTATCGGGAAGCGCCGGAATCTCCACACCGTCGGAGAACACCGCCGTTTTGACCGACGCGCCCCACTTGAGCGCTTCGTCCAAGAGCTTCGTCCCGTCGCAGAGGTATTCGCCGCTCTTTTTGCGATAAGGCCGGGAGGAAGCGAGCTTGCGCAGGTGCGTCATCAGCGGATTCTGCCGGCTCACGATCGATTCGATGCGCATTGCCGTCCCTCCTTCTTCGCTTTCTTTTATATATGTGTACCACACTATATTATCAAATGATACGGTTTGTCAAGTGCAAGCGCGAAAAGACATTTTGCAAATCCCGCGCCGCCGTCTTTACAGAGAGCGGTTCGATGTGATAAACTGTCCGCAGCTGACACACTTATTTTTCAACAAGGAGGAGCTTTCTATGGAATCGGCAAAGGCGCGCTTTCTGCGCTATGTGACCTACTATACAACATCTGATGATTTTTCCGGCACCTCGCCCTCGACAGAGCGGCAGAAGGTGCTGGGGCACGCGCTGATGGACGAGCTGAACGCGCTCGCGCTCAGAAATGTGCATATGGACAGCTGCGGCAATGTGCTCGCAACGCTCCCCGCGAGCGAGGGCGTGGACGCGCCCGTCATCGCGCTCATCGCGCACATGGACACCGCGCCCGACGCCTCGGGCGAGAACGTCAGGCCCCGCCTTGTGCGCTACGAGGGCGGAGAGCTGAAGCTCAACGACACCGTCTCCCTCACCGAGGCGCTTTGTCCCGGCCTTGAGCGCCACGCGGGTGAAGAACTCATCGTCACCGACGGCACGACGCTCCTCGGCGCGGACGACAAGGCCGGCGTCGCTGAGATCATGGCGGCGGTCGAGACGATGATCGAGAAAAACGTCAGGCACGGCGAGGTGCGCGTCATCTTCACGACCGACGAGGAGATCGGCAACGGCGTGGACGGGCTTTCCGTATCGGAGCTTGGGTGCGACTACGGCTACACCGTGGACGGCGGAGCGCTCGGCGAGATCGAATACGAAAACTTCAACGCTGCATCCGCCGTTCTGACGGTGCACGGCGTCGGCGTCCACCCCGGCAGCGCCAAGGGCGTGATGGTCAACGCTGCGACCGCAGCGATGGCCTTCCACGCGATGCTGCCCAAGGACGAAGTGCCGGAGAAAACCGACGGCTACGAGGGCTTCTTCCACCTGACGGATATGGAGGGCACCATGACCGGCGCCACGCTGCGCTACATCATCCGCGACCACGACCGCAAGAAGTTTGAGGAGAAAAAGGCCCTCTTTTCCGCCTGCGCCGAAAAGATCAACGAAATTTACGGCAGCGGAACGGCCAAGGTCTCCATCACCGACAGCTACTACAACATGAAGGAGAAGATCCTGCCGCACTTCCACCTCATCGAGCGCGCGGAGAATGCCTTCCGCGCAAACGGCGTCGAGCCGCAGTGCGTGCCCATCCGCGGCGGCACGGACGGCGCGCGCCTGTCCTGGGACGGGCTGCCCTGCCCCAACCTCTCCACCGGCGGCTACAATTACCACGGCGTGCGCGAGTGGATCCCCGCGGACAGCCTTGAGGCCATGACGAACGTGCTCGTCACGCTGACGGAAAGCTTTGCCGAATGAGGCAATCGTTATCGTAACAAAGAATTGGAGTGATTTTGTGATGAATCCTGTCGAAAAGCTCGCACTTTTGCGCGCGGAGATGGCCAAGCGCCATATCGACGCCTACGTCGTCGTGACCGATGACTTTCACGCATCCGAATATGTCGGCGCGCACTTCAAGGCGCGCGAATTTCTCTCCGGCTTCACCGGCTCTGCCGGTACGCTCGTCGTGCTGCCGGACGCCGCCGCACTGTGGACGGATGGCCGCTACTTTTTGCAGGCCTCGCAGCAGTTAGAGGGCAGCGGTATTGAGCTCATGCGCATGGGCCAGCCCGGCGTGCCTGAGATCCCCGCGTTCCTGCGCGACCACGTTCCTGAAAACGGCTGGATCGGCTTCGACTCGCGCACGATCAGCAACGACTTCGCCCGTTCGATCGGCGAAAAGACGCGCGAAAAGCACGTTCGTTTTGCGGGGGATGCAGATCTCGTTGACCTTATATGGGCGGAGCGCCCTGCGCTCTCGTGCGAGCCTGTCTGGACGCTCGATGCAAAGTATGCGGGGTTCACACGCGCAGAAAAGCTCGCAATGGTGCGCGAAAAAATGGCCGCGCTCGGCGCGGATGTGTTTGTCATCCCCGCGCTCGATGAGATCGCGTGGGTGCTGAACCTGCGCGGCGGCGATGTGCTCTATACGCCGGTGTTCCTCTCGTATCTGCTGCTTGAGCGCGGCAAGGCCACGCTCTGCGTGCAGAGAGAGGCTGTGAGCGCAGAGATCGAAGCGCATTTGAAATCCGACGGCGTAGAGCTCGCGCCCTATGACGACATCTACCGCCTTGTCGCGGCACTGCCCGCAGGCACGCGCGTGCTGCTCGACGGCGAGCGCGCCAACTACCGCATCACGCAAAGCGTACCGGCGGGCGCAGAGATGCTTGACCGGCCCAGCCCCATCCAGCTGATGAAGGCGGTAAAGCACCCCGCCGAACAGGAAAATGAACGCCTTGCCCACATCAGGGACGGCGTGGCCGTCACGCGCTTTCTCTACTGGCTCAAGCACACGATCGGCAAAGAGCCGATCACGGAGCTGAGCGCGTCGAAAAAGCTCGAATCCCTTCGCGCCGAGGGCGAGCACTACCTTGAGCAGAGCTTCGATCCCATCATTGCCTACGGCGCGCACGGTGCGATCGTCCACTACGAGCCGACCGAGAAGACCGACATCCCCATGGAGCCGCACGGTCTCTGCCTTACCGACACGGGCGCGCAGTATCTGGAGGGTACGACCGACATCACCCGCACCATTGCGCTCGGCCCGCTCACAGACGAGGAAAAGTGCATCTACACGCTCGTGCTGCGCGGACATTTACAGCTGGGCGCCGCCAAGTTCCTGCACGGCTGCACGGGCGAAAACCTTGACATGCTGGCTCGCGCGCCGCTGTGGGAAAACGGTCTCGACTTCAACCACGGCACGGGCCACGGCGTGGGCTTTGTCCTCGGCGTGCATGAAGGCCCCGAGCGTGTGCATTGGGACGTGAAGCGGCAAAAGCGCCACTGCGTCATCGAAGAGGGCATGATCTTCTCCAACGAGCCGGGCATCTACCTTGCGGGCAAGTTCGGCGTGCGCATCGAAAACCTCGTCGTCGTGCGCGAGGCCGAGGTCAACGAGTACGGCCGCTTCCTCAAGCTCGAACCGCTGACGCTTGTGCCGTATGACCGCGACGCGATCGATCTGTCGCTGCTCTCGTCGCGCGATGTGGAGCTGCTGAATGACTACCACGCCAAGGTCTTTGCAGCCATCTCGCCGTATCTGAGCGGCGATGAGCTGGAGTGGCTCAAGGCGGCTACTGCGCCGTTTTTGTTCCGCTGAACTGAAGGGAACAATGGCAGCGCCGATGGCGCTGCACGGGGCAAAGGGGGAGATTCTCTTTCAAAAGAGAACCTCCCCCTTTGGAACCCCCAAGAGAAAGGCAGGGGGCGTTTCGACTTCGCCCCCTGCACCCCCTAACGACCAAAAGGGAGGGGCCTTGCCCCTCCTTTTTGGATTATCCACCCCATGCTTCTGACGGCACGCCATTGCTTCGCTCGCCGCGCGCAGAATTGCTTCTATTTTAGTTCTGTGCTGTGATATAGATCTCTTCTGTCTTTTGTTGAGCGGAGATAAGCAGTTCT
>CAKTRT010000024.1 GCA_934597535.1 uncultured Oscillospiraceae bacterium
ATAAAATCCCTTTAGGAACTAAAGGGCGCACTTCTATACTCTCTGTCGAGAGTAGTGCGTCCTGCGGAGCTTCATTCCCGGTCAGCAGAAGAAAACTGCTCGACCGAGCATGTTTCGTCACTTCGTTCCGTCAAGGTGGCTACACCCCCTTGCGACGCTTGTGCGGCTATCCCCTGTGGACTTGCCGTCCGCAAACGGTTTTGACAAACCGTTTGCCGCCAGCAAGTTTGAAGATTAGACATAAACAAATCCTCCGCATGGTCTAAGCCATACGGAGGATTAACTGTTTTACGGACACCCGTCTATTGGCCGGACGCCTTTTTATACAGGCTTACAGAACCTTTGCGAGGAACGATTGCAGCCGCTCGCTCTGCGGGTGGTCAAAAATATCGGCGGGAGAGCCCTCCTCAATGATCGCGCCATTAGACATAAACACCACGCGGTCGGCGACCTCGCGGGCAAAGCCCATCTCATGCGTGACAACGACCATCGTAATGCCGCTCGCGGCAAGGTCGCGCATCAGGTCGAGTACCTCGCCGACCATCTCGGGGTCGAGCGCGCTCGTCGGCTCATCGAAGAGCATGACCTCGGGAGCCATGGCGAGCGCACGCACGATGGCAATGCGCTGCTTCTGCCCGCCCGAGAGCATCGCGGGGTATTCGTTTGCCTTGTCGGCAAGGCCGATGCGCTCGAGCAGCGACATCGCCTGCAGATCCGCCTCCGCCTGCGTCTTGAGCTTCAGCGTTACGGGCGCAAGCGTAATGTTCTGCTTGACCGTCATGTGCGGGAAGAGATTGAAATGCTGGAATACCATCCCCATTTCGCGCCGGTGCAGATCAATATCAACGTGCTTGTCGTTCAGCGCCACGCCCTTGAAGGTGATGGTGCCGGAGGTCGGCGTTTCCAGCAGGTTCAGACAGCGCAGCAGCGTGGATTTTCCGCTGCCGGAGGGGCCGATGATGGCCACGACCTCGCCCTGACTCACGCGCAGGTCGCAGTGGTGCAGCGCATGGACAGCGCCGTTATTATAGTCCTTGCAGACATCCGATACGCGGATGAGCGTTTTAGTGCTTGTCGCCACGGCGCATCCTCCTTTCCAGTGCCTCGATCGCCTTGCCGGCGGGGTAGGTGATGCAGAAATACATCATTGCCGCCAGCACATACGGGGCAAGACCGATATAGGTGGATGTTGCCACTGTTTTAGCGGCAAACATCAGCTCGACCATGCCGAGCGTGGAGCAGATCGACGATTCCTTGACCATCGTTACGACCTCGTTGCCAAGCGCGGGCAGCACGTTTTTCACCGCCTGCGGCAGTACGACGAGCTTCATCGTCTGCATGGAGGAAAGACCCAGCGAACGCGCCGCCTCCGTCTGCCCCACGTCCACCGCGAGGATGCCCGCGCGGAAGATCTCGGCGACATAGGCCGAGCTGTTGAGCGCCAGCGCGACAACGCCGGGAATGAAACGGCTGAGGTCGATAAAGTGGAAGAGCGTGATACGCGGGATGGAGATCGTGCCAAACAGGCCGAAGTAAATGATCGACAGCTGCACGAGCAGGGGAGTTGAGCGGAAAATGGCGATGTACGCGCCGGAAAGCGCACTGACGAACTTGCTCTTGCTCAGGCGCATGAAGGCAAGACACAGAGCCGGGATCACCGCGAGCGCGACCGAAACGACCGCCAGCAGCAAGGTATAGCCAAGCGCCTGCAAAAAGTAAACGCCGTATTTCGGCAGGAAGGAAAAATTGACGAACGAAGCCGGCGACATGCCGACAAAGAGACTGCTCCACCACGAGGCAAAGTCCATGGGAGTGGGCTCCTTTCACTCTTCCCGGCTGCGGGAAGGAAGATAGCTGCGAAAAGCTCTGAAAGAGGTTTTTCGCTTATGGTCAAAAGAGTTGCTGTGCGAGGGTCTTATCCGCGCTCCGGACAGTGCCAAAGAGCAAAGCGCGAGGCTTTGCTCTTTGGCTGTGAGAGATAGTGAGAAGAGAGCAAATATAAGGGGGGTTATGCCGCGGGAGCGTCGGCGGTGACTTCAACGGCCACACCGCTCAGCTCATCGGCAGCGGCGATGAACTCATCGATCTTGTTCTCGCTCTGCATCTTGGCGATGGCGGCATTGATGCCGGGCAGCAGACCCTTGGGGTCGCCCTTGGCGACGGCTACGCAGTACGGCTCCGCCGTGCCGAGTTCGCTGGAGGCGGCAGCGATTACGAGGTCGCTGTTGGAATCGGCATACTCCTGGGCGACGGCACCGTCGAGCACGATGGCGTCCACCTTGCCGTAGACCAGCTCATTGACGAGATCGGTCACGAGGGAGAGGGAGACAAGGCTCGCGCCCTCCATGCTGTCCTTGACGATGTCTTCCTTGGTGGTGGCGGCCTGCGCGCCCACGCTCTTGCCGGCAAAGTCGGCGAGGGTCTGGTACTGGTCGGCCGCATCAGCCTTGACGAGGATCATCGGGGGGATATCGGTGTAGTAGGGGTCGGAGAAGTCGGCGGATTCAAGACGCTCGGGCGTGGCCTCCATCGCAGCCATGACCATGTCGTAGTCGCCCTTGGCCAGCGCAGTCAGCAGATACTCAAAGGCCATGTTTTCGACCTTGAGCTCCTTGCCCATCTCATCAGCGATGTACTGCGCAGCGGAAACGTCGATACCGGCGTACTGCATGTCGCCGTTTGCATCGGCGTACATGAACTCAAACGGGGCGTAGTCGGCGGAGGTGCCGAGCACCAGTGCGGTGCTTTCCTGCTGGCCGTCGCCGGCGCTCTGGGTGTCATCGCTCTTCTGGCCACAGGCCATCAGGGAAAGGCTCATTACGAGAGCCAGCATCAGTGCGGTAAACTTTTTCATCTTCAATAGCTCCTTTATTCCGTCTTGTATAATATTTTGTTTTTGAACGAATTTTAATGCGTTTCAGAAACGATAGCGCAAGTATAATTGTTTATTTATGCGCTGTCAATGGGTGAACATTCAAAAATGAGCACAAATTTCGCGCCGCTTCTGTGCGCTTTGCACAGAAAGAGGCAAAAGCCGCATCCACGCGGCGAAAATATGCATTGCATTCACAAAAATATGCAGATGAACATGGGGAAAACAGGAAAAACAAATGCAAAAAAGTCAGAAGCAAAAAAGCTTCTGACTTTTTATGCGGAGACGTATCCGCTATTCTGCCGACTGGCGCAACGGCACGGAGGAAACATTCCGCCGTCCGGGACGCACATAGCACAGCCAGTAGCCGACCAGGCAGATCGGCAGCGCGGCAAAGACGTCAAGGATGGAGTGCTGCTTCATAAACACGGTCGAAATACTCACAAAGAAGGCAGCGGTGCCGGAGGCAATGCGCCAGCCGCGCGAGGAAAACCGCGGACTTCCCCACAGACCGAACAGCGAGGCGATCGAGCCGATCACATGCAGCGACGGACAGACATTGGTATTGGTGTCGAACACATAGAAGCGGGCGATAAAGCGCGTGAGCACATTGTCGCGCGGGAAAACGGCAGGGCGCAGCAGCTGGCAGGTGGGGAAGAGCAGGTAGATCGCAAGGGTGACGGAATAGGTAAAGATGACGAACCACATCATTTTGCGAAAATTCGGCACATCAAAAAAGAATGTATATGCCAGCGCGCCGATCAGGTAGACGAACCAGAACAGATATGGAATGAGGAACCATTCGTTGAAGGGAATGAGATCGTCAAGCGCGCAGTGCATGGCGTAATAATGCGCCACAGGATAAAAGCGCTCTGCGAATAAAAAGGCAAGGCCGAATGCCGGCCAGAACAGCAGCAGCTTTACGTGGGAAAACTCCGGCGTATTCAGCCTGCTGAGACGGAACTGCCGGTAATCTACGCTTGGAGTGATCATTTTGGGACCTCCGTATTGCTCATTTCAGAGAGGATATTGGCCGCCGCGTCATGCGGCACGGCAGTGTCGAGCGCATCGCCCATCTTTTCAAGCGCTGTTTCATCGTTCAGCAGCTTCAGGCTGATGCGCGCGATCTCCGCAGGGGTCTTGCCGGTCATGGCGCCGCCCGTGCGGAGGAAGAAGTCTTTGTTGTATTCCTCGCAGCCTGCCACCGCGTCGATAAAGACCATCGGCAGGCGCATGGAAGCGGCTTCGGTGACGCTGATGCCGCCTGGCTTGGTCAGGTACAGGTCAGCCGAGTCCATCAGAAGCGCCATGTCTTTGACGTAGGAGCGGACGTGAATGTTCGCTGCGCCGTCAAAGCGGCGGGAGAGGCGGCGGTACAGCCGCTCGTTCGTGCCGCACACGATCGTCAGATCCTGATCGTCCGGCAGACTGCGGCCAATGCGCCGCGCGATGCTCATGATCGGCCCGCAGCCCATGCTGCCGCACATCATCACAAGGTGGCGGTGCTCCGGCGGCACGCCGAAGGCACGCTTGGCCTCGGCCTTCCGCCCGCTGGGGCGGAACATCTGGCGCACGGGGATACCGCAGGCGCGCATCCGCTCGCCCGTTACGCCGCCGCCGAGAAAATCGCTGCCGAGCGATGAGGCGGGAATAAAATAACGGTCGAGCGCGCTGTCCTTCACGCTGGGCGAGCAGGTGTAATCCGTTGCAATGAAGCAGGTTTTCAGCCGAGGCAGATGGGTCTTGACGACCTCGCTGACCATCAGTGCCGCGAAGACATGCGTGCAGATGACGGTGTCGTACCCGCTGCCGGCAATAAAGCCGCTGAGCGTCTCAGCGCCCTGTGTCAGATAACGGTAGAGCGCCGAGCCCTCGTGAAACTGCGCGGGATGCTCCTCCGCCGCGCGGTAGCCTACGCGGAACAGACCCGGCGCATGGCGGTAAAGGCGCACATGCCAGCTGGAGATAAAGCGCGAAACCTCGGGCGAGATGAAGCGCAGCGCATCCTCCGTATCGCAGGGGATGTGCTGCGACGCGCATTCTTCTGCAAGCGCCGCGGCGCAGGAGTTGTGTCCCTCGCCGGTGTTGCAGCTCAAGATCAAAATCTTCATAAAAAATCCGATCCTTTACTGTTTTTCGTCCCTGCGGCGCTGCATTGCCTCCAGACGCTGCAGGCGCGGACGGTTATAGCGCTGGATAAGAACAAACGGCACATTGCCAAGGAGAATGTAGATGAGCGCCATCACAGCGCCGCCCGCTCCGGGCCACAGCCTCAGGGCATAAAGACCGCAGAGGGACAGCAGCGCATGCGTCAGCTCCGCCACGCAGGTCTCTTCGATCATGCGCGGAAGCTGCGCGCGAAAGTTGCCCTCAAGCCTTTTGGCCGGGATGAGCTTCGGTACGATCCTGCTCATGTCGGGCACCTTGTCCTGCCAGTCGTGTACGCGCAGCGCGCGGTAAAGCTTTGCCTCCTTCGGACTGCACCGGAAGGGAAAGCGGTCGCCATGGAACCAGTGCTTCGGCAGCAAACGGCCAAAGAAAAAGGATACCACGCCGAGCACGGCAAAATACACACAGCAGCGCCAAAAGCCCATATGAACCTCCGCAACGATCAGGCCCGCTGTCCGCAAATGCGGCCCGGCGAGTCTGTCCGAACAGTATAGCATACCCGGAAGCGGAAGTTATTAAAAATCTGAGAACTTCTTGGCAAAATGTTAAAATTGCGCAAAGAAAGGAGCCGACCCTTCGGGCCGGCTCCAAAGCCATGGAGATTCATCTTGCGGCAAAGCCGCCGCGGCGGTCCTCAGCCGCCAAGATACGCCTTGCGC
The DNA here is from genome assembly GCA_934597535.1 of uncultured Oscillospiraceae bacterium. Taxonomy (GTDB): domain Bacteria; phylum Bacillota; class Clostridia; order Oscillospirales; family Oscillospiraceae; genus Hominicoprocola. Next base: position 5,701 of record CAKTRT010000024.1, read on the forward strand.
ACCGCGTCGCTGGCCATCAGCTCTTTTCCGGTGCCGGAAAGGGTGATGCGGCCAGTCTCGAGGACGTAGGCGCGGTCAGCGACGGAGAGCGCCGCCTGCGCGTTCTGCTCCACGAGCAGGATGGTCGTGCCTGTGGCATGCAGCTCACGGATGATATCGAAGATCTGCTCGACCAAAATGGGCGCAAGACCCATCGACGGCTCATCGAGCATTAAAAGCTTCGGCTTTGACATCAGCGCGCGGCCCATGGCAAGCATCTGCTGCTCGCCGCCGGAGAGCGTGCCGGCGATCTGCCTGCGGCGCTCGGCAAGGCGCGGGAAGCGCTCATATACGTCCGCAATGCCGGGGGCGATGCTGGAATTCGGCTGCGTGTACGCACCCATTTCAAGGTTTTCCTCCACTGTCATCTGCAAAAAGACATGGCGGCCTTCCGGTACCTGCGCAAGCCCGTGCTCCACGATCTTGTGCGGGGGCACACCCTTTAAGTCGTGGCCCTCGAACTCCACACTGCCCGTTTTGGGGTGCAGCAGGCCGGAGATCGTATTCAGCACCGTGGATTTGCCCGCGCCGTTGGCGCCGATCAGCGTGACGATCTCGCCGTCGTTGACGTCGAAGGACACGCCCTTGACGGCGTGGATGCTGCCGTAATAGACGTGCAGGTCGTTGACCTTCAGGATCTGACTCATGCTCACGCCTCCTTCTTCTTGCCGAGATAGGCCTCGATGACCTCGGGATTGGACTGGATATCGTCGGGCGAACCCTTGGCGATGATGCGCCCAAAGTTCAGCACCGCGATGCCCTCGCAGATATTCATCACGAGATTCATGTCGTGCTCAATGAGGAGCACGGCGATCTTGAACGTGTCGCGGATGGAGCGGATATTTTCCATCAGCTCTGCCGTCTCGCTGGGGTTCATACCGGCAGCCGGCTCGTCGAGCAGCAATAGGCAGGGATTTGTCGCCAGCGCGCGCAGGATCTCGAGCCGGCGCTGCGCGCCGTAGGGAAGGGAACCGGCCTTGGCATCGGCAAAGTCCTCCATGTGGAAGATGGACAGCAGCTCCATCGCGCGTTCATGTACCACGTGCTCCTCGCGCCAGAAGCGCGGCAGCCGAAGGATCCCCTCGGCCATGTTATAGTGCATCTGTGTATCCATGGCGGTGGTGATATTCTCCTCCACCGAGAGATTCTGGAACAGACGAATGTTCTGGAACGTGCGCGCGATGCCCGCGCGGTTGATCTGCGCAGTGGTCAGGCCGTGAATATCCTTGCCGTTTAAGAGGATGGTGCCGTGCGTGGGCTGGTAAACCTTTGTCAGCAGGTTGAAGATCGTCGTTTTGCCCGCGCCGTTGGGGCCGATCAGACCCGCGATCTCTGTGCGGCCGATGGTCACGTTGAAGCTGTCCACGGCCTTGAGACCGCCAAAGGTGATGCCGAGGTCAATGCATTCCAGCACCGGAGATTTATCCGCATCGCGCTCGGTGAGCAGCGCCGGCTCACGCGAGACGGGGATCAGCTTTGTCTTCTGCGTCATGGTCAATCCTCCTTTTCAGCGCCCTTGCGGCGCGCGGGGATAAGCTTTGCAAAGAATGCCTTTGCCTGCGGGTTGTTCGTCGCCAGCATTACGAGGATGAGCACGATGGCATAGACCAGCATACGCAGGTCGGCGAATTCGCGCAGCGCCTCGGGCAGGATCGTGAGCGCGGCGGCGGCGATCAGGCTGCCCCAGATGTTGCCAAGGCCGCCGAGCACCACAAACACCAGCACGAGGATCGAGGTGTTGAAGTTGAACTTGACCGCCTGCAGCGAGGAGTAGTTCAGGCCGTACAGCGCGCCTGCCGCGCCCGCCAGGGCAGCGGAGGTGACGAAGGCCATCAACTTGTACTTCGTCAGGTTCAGGCCGACGGACTGCGCGGCGATGGGATTGTCGCGGATAGCCATGATGGCGCGCCCCGCGCGCGAACGGGTAAGGTTCAGCACGATCACCAGCGTGACCATCACCAGCACAAAGCCCGCGGCAAATGTGGCGATAGTCTTCGTGCCGGTCGCGCCCTGTGCGCCCTTGATGATGGCGTAGCCCGCCGCGTCCAGACCGAGGTCATCCACAGTCTTTTCACCTGTGGGATTGAAGATGATATGCAGCCCCGTGGAATCGTAGCCCGCGATCAGGCAGTTGATGAGATCCTTGATGATCTCGCCGAAGGCGAGCGTAACGATGGCGAGGTAGTCGCCCTGCAGGCGGAGCACCGGCGTGCCGACGAGCAGACCTGCGATAGCCGCGAGCAGCGCGCCGAGCACCATGGCGACCGCAAGGCGCACACCGTCGCTGGGAATGGCATTCTGCAGGCTCTGCGCCGCGATAATGCCGGAAAACGCGCCTACGCTCATAAAGCCCGCGTGGCCGAGACTCAGCTCGCCGAGGATGCCGACCGTCAGGTTCAGCGAGACCGCCATGGACATATAGCAGCAGATGGGCACGAGCAGACCGGTCGCCTTGCGGTTGAGCAGTCCGTTGCTTTGCAGCGCGAGCACGACGACAAACAGGAGGATCACACCGAGGTAGGTCGCAAAATCGACCTTCGTCGTCTTTTTCAGGCTGCGGAGTTTCGTTTGAAGCTTTGTCATGTCAGCCACCTCACACTTTCTCCGGCACATATTTGCCGAGCAGCCCTGCGGGCTTGACGAGCAGCACCACAATCAGCACCGCGAACACGATGGCATTGGCAAGGTTTGTGGAGAGGTAGGCCTTGGCCATGGCCTCGATGATGCCGAGCAGCAGTCCGCCGAGGAATGCGCCGGGGATGGAGCCGATGCCGCCAAACACGGCGGCGGTAAACGCCTTGATGCCAGGCATGGAGCCGGTCGTCGGCATAAGGGACGTATTGAACGAGCACAGCAGCACGCCCGCGATGGCCGCGAGCGCCGAGCCAATGGCAAACGTTGCGGAAATGGTGGCGTTGACATTGATGCCCATCAGCTGTGCCGCCGCCTTATCCTCCGAGCAGGCGCGCATGGCCTTGCCCAGCTTGCTCTTGTTGACGAAAATCGTCAGCGCGATCATAATGACGACGCACGCACAGATCGTCAGCAGCGAAACATAGGAGACGGTCAGCCTGCCGCCGAACAGCTGCGCGGAACCCTCCACCACCGGAGGATAGACACGCGCGGCGGCCTTCCAGATAAGAAGCGCGGAGTTCTGGAGAAAATAGCTCACGCCGATGGCAGTGATGAGCACCGCAAGGCTGGGGGCGGAGCGCAGAGGCTTATAGGCCAGCCGCTCGATGATGATGCCGAGCACCGTGCAGACGACGACGGCCATCAGAACGGCCACGATGTTGGGCAGACCCAGATAGAACATCGCGCAGAACGATACGTAGCCGCCGATCATGATGATGTCGCCGTGGGCGAAGTTCAGCATCTTGGCAATGCCGTAGACCATCGTATAGCCGAGCGCGATGATGGCGTACACGCTGCCGAGGCTGATGCCGCTGATGAGGTAGGACAGGAATTCCATATAGGTAGCACCTCTTTTTCGGTCGTTTTTTCTGTGGCAGAAGCAAGGGCAGCGGGAACGGGCACCTGCCCTCGGTTCCGCCATAGAATAGGGCGGAAGCCGCCGGGGGCTTTTTGCGCCCCCGACAGCTTGCCTGAGAAGAGAGAAATGAGATTTACTTCATGACGTACTCGCCATTTTCGATAACGGCGGCGAGAGGAGCCTTGGAGACTTCACCCTCGGCATTCCACGTCATGCCCTTGCCGGTCAAACCGTCAAACGTGAGAGAAGGCATCACATTGATGAGAGCCTCGCAGATGTCGGCGGCGCTCATATCGGCGGTGCAGCCGGCCTTTTCGAGAGCGGCCTTGACGATGTACACACCGTCGTAGGCGTCGGCGGCGAACTGGTTGGGCTCTTCACCGTACTTCTCGGTGTAGGCCTTGACAAATGCCTGCGTAGCGGCATCCTCGGAGTTGACGGAGAACGGGGTCAGGAGCATGACGCCCTCGGCGAGGGAAGCGTCAAAGCCGGGCATCGTCAGGATGCCGTCCATGCCGTCCACACCGAAGAAGGTGGGGGCGTAGTTCATGGCCTTGGCCTGGCTGAGGATAACAGAGGCGGGCTGATAGTAGATGGGGAGGAAGATGAGGTCAGCGCCATTGCTCTGCGCGGAGGCCAGCTGGACGGAGAAGTCGGAAGCGGTGTCAGTGGTGAAGGTGCCCTCGTAGACGACCTTGAACGCGCCCTTGGCATCGGCCTCGGTCTTGAAGGTGTTGCGGATGCCCTGAGAATAGGCGTCGTCGTTGCGGTAGATGATGGCGACCTTCGCGCCGGCCATGTTCTCGGCGATGTAGTCAGCTGCGCCGGTGCCCTGGTTGGGGTCGGTGAAGCAGACCTGGAAGACGTTATCCTTGCCGGAGGTGATGTCGGGCGAGGAACCGGACGGGGTCAGCATGAACACGCGATCAGTGTTCGTCTGGGCGGAGACCGTGAGGGAAGCGCCGGTGGTCGTCGGCCCGACAAGGACCTGCATCCCGTCGTCCATCATGGTGTTGTAGGCGTTGAGCGCCTTCTCGCCGTCAGCCTCGTCGTCCTGCTTCAGGAAGTTGAACTTGATGGCGGAATCGCTGGCGTTGATCTCATCAACGGCCAGCTCGGCGCCCTGAACGACGGCAATGCCGTAGATCGCGGCGTCGCCGGTCAGCGGGCCGGAGGAGCCGATCGTAAAGGTCTGGGTCTCGGCGGCGGTGTCACCGGTGTTTGCAGCATCGCCGGTGTCGGTGCCGTCGCTCTTGCTGCCGCAGGCAGCCATGGTCAACACCATGACGGCGGCCATGAACATGCACATAAACTTCTTTTTCATCGTTGTGTCTCCTTTGATAAAAAATTGATGACGGAAAGTATTTATACAAAAAAGCGATCCCGCCGCACGGCGGAACCGCTTCACTGTATCGGGTCAAGAGACCTTATCAGCGCTTAGCGTTCCTGCTCCGCGTGCGGAAGCTCCTTCAGCAGCAGAATGGAAATCGCAATGGTAAGCAGAATGGAGATCGCCCATACCAGCACCGGCAGAGTAAAACCGGCCAGACGCAGGGTGCAAATAAGAATGGACGCCATAATAGCGGCGCCCATCGTGATCATCATGCAGTTGCAGGAGGCCTGAGAGGCGCAGCAGGACGCAGCTTCAGCCGCGGCGGCGGAAGCGTTCATCGCACTATTCTGATTTGCATAAGCAAAACGGAACATTGTATTACGTCCTTTCATGTTTCATTCATGTTTGATGGGGTAATTGTAGCGCGCGGATATATAAAAGTCAATCCTGCATATTTACCAAAGAAAAAGAGAGTAAAGAGCCGCACTTTCGCGCATTTGAACAATTTGACAAAAAGCAATGGCAAAAACAGGACAAAATGGAGAGAAAAACAGCAAAGTTAGCACTCTTGCGCATCAAGTGCTAAATGTTTACGAAAAGGTCACAAATCGCCGCGCGTTTCTGCTATACTCTATTACAAATAACATCAGAGGAGATGCTTTTATGGCAAAGAAACAATTCAAAGCAGAATCCAGGCGTCTGCTGGATCTGATGATCAACTCCATCTATACGCATAAAGAGATCTTTCTGCGTGAGATCATTTCAAACGCCAGCGATGCCATCGACAAGCTGTGCTATGTCGCGTTGACCGACGATAAGGTCGGCCTTTCGCGCGGCGACTTTAAAATCGAGATCACCGCGGACAAGGATGCGCGCATACTGACGGTCTCCGATAACGGCATCGGCATGGATAAGGAGGAGTTGGAAAACAACCTTGGCGTGATCGCTTCGTCGGGTTCCTACAAGTTCCGTCAGGAGACGGAGAATAAGGACAAAAAGGACGCTGATATCGACATCATCGGGCAGTTCGGCGTGGGCTTTTATTCGGCGTTTATGGTCGCCGATGAGATCACTGTGATCACAAAGAAGTACGGATCCGATCAGGCGTACCGGTGGCAGTCCTCCGGCGCGGACGGCTACACGATCACCGAATGCGATAAGGAGAGCGTCGGCACGGACGTTATCATGCACATCAAGGAGGATACCGAGGACGAGAAGTACAGCGAATACCTTGACGGCTACAGGCTTTATTCCCTTGTCAAAAAGTATTCCGACTACATCCGCTATCCCATCCGCATGATGACCCCCGTGCAGAAGGCCAAAGAGGGCGGCGACCCCGAAAAGCCGGAATATGAGATGGTCGAGGAGATGACCACCGTCAACTCCATGATCCCGCTCTGGCAGCGCAAGCGCAGCGAGGTCACGGATGAGGAATACGCCAAGTTCTATTCCGAGCTTACGCGCGAGTTTGACAAGCCCCAGCGCGTCATCACCGTCTCGGCAGAGGGCAGCGTCACCTATAAGGCCCTGCTGTTTGTGCCCTCCAAGCGGCCCCTCAACTTCAATACCGAGGATTACCGGAAGGGGCTCCAGCTCTACTCCGCGGGCGTGATGATCATGGACAAGTGCGATGCGCTCCTGCCCGATTATCTGCGCTTTGTGCGCGGCGTTGTCGATTCGCCGGATCTCAGCCTCAATATCTCCCGCGAGCTTTTGCAGCACGACCGCCAGCTCAAGGTCATCGCGCAGAACCTGGAGAAGAAGATCCGCGCCGACCTTGAAAAGTTCCTCAAAGAGGACCGCGAGGGCTACGAAAAGTTCTACGCAAACTATGGTCGCCAGATCGGCTACGGCATCGTCAGCGAGGGTGGCGAGGCGCGTAAAGACGCGCTCAAGGATCTGCTGATGTTCTATTCCTCCACGCAGAAGAAGCTCACCACTCTGCACGAGTACCTTGAGCGCATGAAGCCGGAGCAGAAGTGCATCTACTACGCCGCCGGCGAGAGCGCTGCGGCCATTGACCGGCTGCCGCAGACCGAACTTTTGAAGGATAAGGACTACGAGGTCCTTTACCTCACCGGCGAGGCGGATGAGTTCGTCCTGCAGGCGCTCGCAAAGTACGAGGAAAAGCCGTTCCGCTCCATCGTGGACGGCGATCTTGAGCTGGATGGCGAGGAAGAAAAGCTTCTTGACGAGAAGGAAGACCTGATGAAGTTCGTCAAGGAAACGCTTGGCGACAGGATCAAGGAGGCTAAGGCTTCCCACCGTCTCAAAACGCACCCGGTCTGCCTGACGGCGGGCGAGGGCTTCAGCTTCGAGATGGAGAAATACTTCAGGAATTTTCAGATGCCTGAGCCGATCAAGGCCGATCGGATTCTTGAGCTGAACGTGAAGCATCCCGCTGTCATGGCGATGGAGACCGCGCTGCTGACCGACCGCAGCAAGGCCGAGCTGTATGCGAAGATCCTCTACGATCAGGCGCTGCTGATCGCGGGTCTGCCGCTCGATGATCCGGGCGAGTATACCGATATGGTCGCACAGTTGATGAAATAAAGACGATGTGCGCAAGGGCGCGCGGAGCAGTGCTCCGCGCGCCCTTTTCACATTTGACGCCTTTGCCGCTTATACTGGCATACAGGCGCGACCCCGCCTGATAAACCGTAAAGGCGATGAAAACATATGCTCAGATCTCTCCAGTATGCGGCGGCGGGCACGGGCTTTCTCTTCCTTATGACCACGCTCGGCGCCGCAACGGTGTTTTTTCTTGCCCGCGAGATGCACGCGCGGACACAGTGCGCGATGCTGGGCTTTGCCGCAGGCGTGATGACGGCGGCCAGTATCTGGAGCCTTCTGCTGCCGGCCATTGAACAGACGGCGGCGGAGGGGAGGCTGCCGCCCTTCCTTCCCGCCTCGGCGGGCATCCTGCTGGGAGCAGCCTTCCTTGCGGGGCTGGACGCTCTATGCCCGCTGCTGCGGCGAAAAAGGGAGAATGAGGCCGCGCGCGGCAATTTCCTGCTGATGACAGCCATCACGCTCCACAACATTCCCGAGGGCATGGCCGTGGGGCTTGCTTTTGCCCTTGCGGCGGATGGCGACGGGCTTGCCGGAGCTGCCGCGCTCGCGCTCGGCATCGGTGTGCAGAATTTTCCGGAGGGCGCGGCGGTCGCGCTGCCGCTGCGGCAAATGGGCCGCTCCCGGCCGCGGGCCTTTCTGGCGGGAATGCTCTCCGGCGCGGTCGAGCCGCTGTTCGGCGTGGCGGTGGTGCTGGTCGCGGCAGGGGCGCACGCGCTGATGCCATGGCTTTTGAGCTTTGCCGCCGGCGCGATGCTCTACGTTGTGGCGGAGGAGCTTCTGCCGCGCGCACACAGCCGCGCGGGCACCTGTGGCTTTATCGGCGGCTTTCTGCTGATGATGGTGCTCGACGTGGCGCTGGGATAAGCGGCGGGGCACGCGCATAGGATAGCGCGAGGTGATAGCTCATGCTCATTCATGTTGTCAAACGCGGCGATACGGTCTCCTCCGTCGCCGCCATGCACGGCGTCCTGCCGCAGCTGCTTGCCGCCGACAATGGTCTTGCCGCGGACGCTTCGCTTGCTGTCGGGCAGGCGCTCGTCGTGCGCGTTCCGCGCACGCTCCACACCATCCGCGCGGGCGATACGCTCTTTTCGCTCGCACGGCACTATGGACTGAGCGTCCGCACGCTCCTGCGCCGCAATTTTTATCTCCACGGCCGCGCCGCGCTTCGCGCGGGAGATCCGCTTGTCATTGACTATGCGGACGAAGCACCCCTTGCGCGTCTCGGCGTAAATGCCTACGCCTATCCCCACATCGACGCTGCGCTGCTCGATGCGACCCTGCCGTACCTGACGTACCTTACGCCCTTTACCTATGGCATTGCGCCCGCGGGAGGACTTGTGCCGCTTGCGGACGACGCGCTGCTTGCCGCCGCGTCGCGCTGCGGCGCGGCACCGCTGATGCATCTTTCAACGCTTACAGACGACGGCGGCTTTTCCAGCGACAATGCCGAAGCGCTTCTGCGCTCGGAACACGCGCAGAACACTCTCGCTGCGGTGCTTTCACGCACGATGGCGCAGAAGGATTACTATGGGCTGGACGTTGATTTTGAATATGTCCCGTCCGGGCTGCGCGAGGCCTATGCCGCCTTTGTCTGCCGCCTGCGGGAAACGCTGAATGCCGAAGGCTGCCCTGTCATCGCAGCCCTTGCCCCAAAGACGAGCGCGCAGCAGCGAGGCCTTCTGTATGAAGCGCACGATTACGCCCTGCTCGGCGCAGCGGCGAACGCCGTCTTCCTTATGACCTATGAATGGGGCTACACCTACGGCGAACCGATGGCCATTGCGCCGCTGCTGCAGGTGCGCGCCGTGCTCAACTACGCGCTCAGCGAGCTGGCGCCGGAAAAAATCCTCCTCGGTCTTCCGCTCTATGCCTACGATTGGCCCCTGCCCTACGAAGCGGGCATTACCAAAGCAGTGACGCTCTCGTCCCAGCAGGCCGCAGCGCAGGCGGCGCGCCTCGGTGCAGAGATCAGCTACGATGAGACTGCCCGCTCGCCATACTACTATTACCGCGATCTTGCACGCCGCGAGCATGTGGTCTGGTTCGAGGATGCGCGCAGCCTTTCTGAAAAGCTCCGCCTTGCCGCAGGCGAGGGGCTGCAGGGCGTGGGATGCTGGCAGTTGGGCCGCGAACTGACGCAGTTCTGGCCGCTGCTCGATGCTTTGATCGATATCGAAGTCATCGTGCGCGCCCGACAATGAAAAAAGCCGCCCCGCGGGCGGCCTTTTTCGTTTATCATACGTTGAAGCGGAAGTAGATCATGTCGCCGTCCTTGACCACGTACTCCTTGCCCTCGCTGCGGAGCAATCCCTTTTCCTTCGCCGCCGCGACGCTGCCGCAGCGGATCATGTCGTCAAAATTGATCGTTTCGGCGCGGATAAAGCCGCGCTCGATGTCGGAGTGGATCTTGCCCGCGGCCTGCGGAGCCTTGGTGCCGTTCTTGATCGTCCAGGCCCTGCACTCGTCCTCGCCGTAGGTCAAAAACGAGATGAGACCGAGCAGCGCGTAGGAGCACTTGATGAGGCGGTCGAGGCCGGACTCCTGAATGCCGAGCTCTTCGAGAAACATCGCGCGGTCGTCGCCGTCGAGCTCGGCGATGTCCTGCTCGAGCTTGGCGCAGATCGGCAGCACCTGCGCGCCCTCTTTGTCGGCGAGTTCCTTGACTTGCTGCAAATACCGGTTGCCGTCCTGATTGGCAAAGCCGTCCTCGTCCATGTTCGCGGCGTAGATGATGGGCTTGAGGCTCAAAAGATCGGCGGTCGCGATGAGCTCAGCGTCGTCGGACGAAACCTCGAACGTGCGCGCGCTCTTGCCCGCGTCGAGGTGCTTGGCAAGAGCAGAGAAGAGCTCGACCTCGTGCAGGAACTTCTTGTCGCCCTTGGCCATCTTCGTCGCCTTTTCGACGCGGCGGTTGACCATCTCAAGGTCTGCCATGATGAGCTCCAGGTCGATGGTCTCAATGTCGCCCAGGGGGTCGACGGGGACGTTCGTGCTCGCGTCGGCCACGACGTGCATGATGTTTTCATCGTCGAAGCAGCGCACAACGTGCACGATGGCGTCCGTGCGGCGGATGTTCTCGAGGAACTTGTTGCCGAGGCCCGCGCCCTGGCTTGCGCCCTTGACAAGACCCGCGATGTCGACAAATTCGATGACGGCGGGGGTCTTCTTCTTGGGGTGGTACATCTCGGCGAGCTTATCGAGGCGCTCATCGGGAACGGCCACCATGCCGACGTTCGGCTCGATGGTGCAGAAGGGGTAGTTGGCGCTTTCCGCGCCCGCGTTGGTGATCGCGTTGAAGAGAGTGGACTTGCCGACATTCGGCAGTCCGACGATACCTAATTTCATTTGTACTCATTCTCCTTCGATTTTCCTTGATTTTCAAGGGGTTTCAGCGTTTGGTGTCTTGGCTGTTACACCATTTTTACACCATTTCCGCATTTGGCTTTATTGGATTTCATCAGACTACACCATTTTGCTGAAATTGCTTGATGGCATAATCCAGCGATTCGGCAGTCACATGAACGTACCGATCCATTGTTGTTTTGATGCTGGCATGACCCAGCAACTTTTGCAGCACCTTCGGCTGCATACCGCTTTCAATCGCTCTTGTAGCGTAGGTATGTCGCAGGGCGTGCATACAAAAGTGCTTGATCCCCGCTTCGTCGCAGAGCTTATATAAGTGGGTATCATAGGAACTGTTCTTCGCTGGCTCTCCTGTTCGCCAGTTGATAAAAACAAGATCACGCATGACAAGCCGAGAAGAAACGCCTGTACGTCTGTCTATGTACTCAAGCGTTTTGTCCAGCGTCGGTGACTCCTTTTGCTCCGGGCGGCTGTCCCAAATACCTTTGAGGATTTCATAAGCCCGATCCGTCAACGGTATTGTGCGGTAGCTGTGCTGCGTTTTCGGAGGACCCGCACGCCAATACTGTTCACCGTGTCGAAACTCCAATGTTTTGTTGACCGTGAGCGTGCGCTTTTCAAAGTCAATCGC
>CAKTRT010000025.1 GCA_934597535.1 uncultured Oscillospiraceae bacterium
TTTCACCATTTTCTACATAAAAAAGCAGAGTGTCCATTACAGGATACTCAGATCCTATAAGGACACTCTGCATGGTCCGAGTGACAGGATTCGAACCTGCGGCATCCTGCTCCCAAAGCAGGCGCGCTACCAACTGCGCTACACCCGGATACAATATATTATTATAGCAGGTCAAAATGCGCCTGTCCAGTCCTGCATTAAATTTTATGGTGTAGGTATTACAAGGATCATCATGTTCAGATGCTTCGGCGCTGCTTGCCTGCACAGGTTCATGATCGCGGCGATGTCCTGCGATTCCGCATCCGGCAGCATATCCGCCAGCGGGTAGGTCGGCGATACGTTCAGCGCTTTGCAGATGGAAACGAACACAGGCAGGCTCGGCATCTTCGCGCCGGATTCGATTTGACGCAGATAGGTCGCGTTGATGTTGCAAGCCTCAGACAGACGCTCACTCGTCCGGCCCCGTTCCTTGCGTGCCATATTGATGCGCTTTCCGAGCGATCTTCTGTCCATGCTCTCGCCTCCGCTTGTATGCCTGTGGCATGGTTTTTGTTCTCTATTAGCTTACATTTATGTTGATTTTCTCAAAAGCCGCTTTTAGAATACAAAACGCAAGGCAATGCCAAGGCCGTGGCGTGGGCCGTAGAAAACGGCATCACGACCGGCACGAGCGAGACGACCTTCTCCCCGAGCGCGGCCTGCACGAGAGCGCAGAGCGTGACGTTCCTCTACCGCGCGCTCGGCAAGCTGACCGAGAGCGGCGAGACGTTCCGCGATGTGCCCAAGGGCAGCTACTATGAGGACGCGGTCGCGTGGGCGGCGGCGAACGGCATCACGACCGGCATCGGCGGCGGGCTGTTCGGTTCCGATCAGAGCTGCACGAGAGCGCAGATCGTGACGTTCCTCTACCGCGCCTATCAGGGGCGGTAAGGGCGCGCGCCCATCGCGCACGGGCAATTTTTCCCAAACAGAAAACAGGTGGAGCTGCATGCAGCGCCGCCTGTTTTTTTGCAAGGCGGGCGCGGGGCGGCCGAACGCACGGCAGGCCTGCGCGCCGCGCCGGGCGAGGATGTGCATTTCAGGCAGAAAAAACATACATTTCAGGCAGGTCTTCCCACAAAACGGCGCGAAGGTGCTACACTGAAACAGCAAAAGCTATAAAGATCCGTCCGGGGGCGCCCCCGGACCCCGTAGGGTTGACCCTACGGGATGCCCTCTGCCCGCGGGAGACAGCCCAAGGGGCAGGGAAGGAGACTGAAGGAGGAGACCGATGAAAAAACGTTTATTGAGTTGGCTCATGGCCCTGACGCTGTGCCTGACGCTGCTGCCCGCGGCGGTGCTGGCGAACGGCAACGGCGTGGAGGATCTCCAGCTCTCCGGAGAGCAGGAAACGATCCTCTCCGGGGAAGAGGGGAACGCTGTGTCCGGCGAACAGCAGGAGACGCAGCCCACGGCGGTTCCAGCGGCGGAGCCTGCGGCGCTGATGGCGAGCGGCCTTTTCACGCAGGCGGCGGGGCATGATCACTGCCTCTGCGGCGCGGCGCACAAGGCGATTGGCGATCACACGGATGCTAACGCTTCGCAGATCACGTTTACCGAGTGGACGGACGCGCTGGCGGAACAGCAGAACGGCAGCGGAAAGACCGCATCCAACTCCCTGCCAAAGGAGGGCAATAACTTCTATTACCTGACTCAGGATGTGGTGCTGAGCACGAGTTGGAAGCCTGCTGACGGCACGGTGCTCTGCCTGAACGGCCACAGCATCACGAGCACAAGCGTTTATTACGGCATTCATATTGCCGACGGCGTGACCTTCACGCTGACCGACTGCAACGGCAGCGGTAAGAGTTATCGGTTTGCAGACGGTGATGGATATTATGATCCGTGGAAGCGGGATGACTCCGGCAGCCATGAGGTCATCGGCGGTATCCTCACCGCCCCGCATGGCAGCGGCGTATATATCCAGAAAGGCACCTTCAACATGTACGGCGGCACCATCGTCGGCAACCGCGGCCACAGCATCAACAAAAAGGGCGGCGGCGTGTTTATTGGGTTTAACGAAAACAATAATACGTTCAACATGTACGGCGGCGCCATCACCGGCAACCGGGTGTCCGGCGAAAGTACCAGAGATGGCGGCGCCGGCGTGTACGTGGGGGGCAGCACCAACACGTTCAACATGTACGGCGGTGAGATCTCCAATAATGCGACGACAAGCTCTGCCAGCGGCGGCGGTGTGAATGTGAACTATGGCGGCACATTCCATATGTACGGCGGCATCATCGGCGGCGAGGGGAAAGGCAACACCTCCAGCTGGGGCGGCGGCGGCGTGTATGTGTCCGATAGCACGTTCACCATGAGCGGCACCGCGAAGATCGCCAACAACATTGAAAGCCGTAGTAGCGGTGGCGGCGTGGATGTGTCCGGCGGCACATTTACTATGAGCGACGACGCGAAAATCATCAACAACAAGACAACCGGCAGTCAAGGCCACGGCGGTGGCGTGTGTGTGAGCAATGGCCAGTTCACTATGAGCGGCAATGCAACGATCACCGGCAACAGCTGTGGTAGCACCGATACCTATTACAATGGCGGCGGTGTATTTGTCAGTAGTAGTGCAACGCTCACCGTGTCCGGTAATGTGCAGATCACCGGCAACACGAAAAACAACAAGGCGAACAACGTCTATCTTGGACAATACAACAATGACCCTATGGCTACCATCACCATCGGCGAGGAAGATCTGGATACCAATGCGAAGATCGGTGTGACTGCAAAAACGCCCTCTGCGGGCCTTGTCATCGCCACCGGCGCAACTGAGAATAAAAACTACACCGAGATTATCACGAGTGACGACGATACTTACGAAGTCGCGCACGACAGCACTGACGCGACCAAGCTGGTGTTGAAAGTTGCTCCCGAGAAGCCCCACGAGCACTTCCTCTGCGGCGGCGATAACTGCACCAAGGTCGGGGAGCATACGGAGAACGGCAAGACCACCTTTGAAACGAAGCTGTGGATGGACGGCGCCACGCTGAAGATGGGGGACAAGGAGTGGACGCTGGGCAAGGTCGAACGAGCTGATAGCAGCAGCGGCGACAAAGAAGAAGGCTACGCCCTTTCGGAGGGCACTTACTATCTGGGCACTGACCTTAAGCTCAACGGCACACCTATCCTGATCAGCGGCGATGTCAAGCTCTGCCTGAACGGACACACCATTGACCAGGCGTACCGATCCGGGGCCATCAGCAGTTTGATTCGCATTGTTGGCAAAAATGCGAATCTGACCCTGACCGACTGCGTAGGCACCGGCAAGCTCACGGGCGGTAAATACGGCGGCGTAGACGTGTTCGGCGGCTGTACGCTGGATATGTTCGGCGGCACCATCACCGGCAACGAGATCAATGGTGGCGTAAGCATTGGCCGAATCGGCACGTTCAACATGTACGATGGCAAGATCACCGGCAACCGCGCTGAATACGGCGGCGGCGTGCTTAACGGCGGCACCTTCAACATGTACGGCGGCGAGATCAGTGGCAACACAGCTACCAACTGTGGCGGCGGCGTGTATGTAGCCGAATATTCGACGGCTTTCAAGGTCTCCGGCGCGGCCAAGATCACTGACAACACGATAGATGAAAAGGCGAACAACGTCTATTTGCCCAGCGGAAAGACCATTGCCATCAGAGGCCTTACTGGGGGCGCGAATATCGGCGTGACCACGGCGGAAAAGCCCACTGATAAAAAACATGTCACCATTGTCAGCGGTGCGGGCACTATGAGTTATGACAATGTCGTAAAGGCCGATGACAGCGAGAACTATAAGACCCAGATGGACGGTGCTGACCTCGTTCTGGCCGTGAAGAACGGCGGCACCACGCCCACGGAGCACAAGCACTTCCTCTGCGGCGGCGATAACTGCACCAAGGTCGGCGAGCATCAGGACAGCCTGACCACATTCACCGCGTGGACGGACGAACTGGCGAAAGAACAGTACAGCGATAACACAAAGACTGCGGCCAACTCTCTGCCCAACACGGCGGGCAACTACTATCTGACCGGCGACGTGACGCTGGACAAAGCATGGAAGCCTGCCAGCGGCACGGTGCTCTGCCTGAACGGCTACAGCATTACGGTGAACAAGGATACCGAGACCCAAATCTTCCCTGCCGCCGGTGCGATCACGGTCAATGAAAATTGTACCTTCACGCTGGTGGACTGCAAGGGCGATAAGAACAAATACGGTGAGATCACCCACGGCACGAACACCGAGACCAGCAGCAAGTATCCCGGCAGCGGCGTGTGCGTGTACGGCACGTTCAATATGTACGGCGGCAAGATTACCGACAACGAGGTAAAATATGAATACCGTTCCGGTGGCGGCGTATATGTTAATGCCAAAGGCATCTTCACCTTGTACGGCGGCAGCATCACCGGCAATAAGTCCAATAACGCCAACGGTTCCAACGTAAGCGGAGCCGGCGGCGGTGTGTATACGGTCGGTACGTTTACCATGTATGACGGCACCATCTCCGGCAACGAGGCCTATCGGGACGGCGGCGGCGTGTATACGGTCGGCGCAAACGGCTTCACCATGTACGGCGGCAGCATCACCGGCAACACGGCCAGGGGCCAACATTACGAAAAATGGTACATTGGCGGCGGCGGCGTGTTCGTGGATTCCGGCAACAGGGATGATGCTGGCATCAGATTCACCATGAAGGGCGGTACGATCTCCAACAACACGGCCTACGGCGCGGGCGGCGGCGTGTATGTGAAGGAGTACTACGGCAGCTTTGTTATGGAGGGCGGCACGATCTCCGGCAATAGGGCGGTCGTGGAGGATTCCAAGAGCTACTACGCCGGCAAGGGCGGCGGCGTGTATGTGGACGGCGAATTCACCATGCAGAACGGCAGCATCACCGGCAACAGCGCTGTGAACGGCGGCGGTGTGTGTGTGGACGGCGACTTCACCATGACCGGCGGTACCATCGGCGGCACGAAGGAAAGCGACGCCAATACCGCCGGTGAGAATGGCGGCGGTGTGTTTGTGTACGACGACTACAGTGTCTCTTGTACCATGTCCGGCAATGTGAAGGTCATCGGCAATCGGAAGACTGACGGCACGGCCAACAACTATTACGGCGGGGCCATTACCATCGGCACGGACGGTCTGGGCGACAACGCGAAGATCGGCATGAATATGGGCAGCAGCTGGCCTACTAACACATACGGAACACGGATCGCCCGCCAAGCAAAGGAATCGGATCAAGGCAAATTCACCAGCGACAAGGAAGGCTACGAGATCAAGTACAACGAGAGAGAAAAGGAGCTGCGGCTGGCGAAGATCGCCACGCTCACTCGGATCGCTGTACCTACCGCGAAGACCGGCCTGATCTACAACGGTGAGCAGCAGACCGGTGTGGTCAGCGGCACGGGTTACACCATCACCGGCAACACCGCCACCAACGCGGGCAGCTACACCGCGACGGCTGCGCTGAAGAGCGGCTATACGTGGAACGACGGCTCCAACGGTGCGAAGACGATCTCGTGGAGCATCGCGAAGAAAGCTCCTGCGGCGGCGGACTTTACCTTCACCGCCCCGACAGAGCTGGTTTACGACGGCAGAGCCAAGACTGCGGAAGTCGCGGCCGCGAGCGGCATCAAGGGCATGGGCGAGGTCACGGCAATCAAATACTATCAGGATGAAACGGCGGTGCAGCCCATCAATGCGGGCGTCTACACCGTCAAGATCGACGTGGCCGAGGGCGCGAACTATACCGATGCCAAGGATCTGACAACGGACGACTGGACGTTTACCATCAGCGGCGGCGAGGTCGTTCCGCCCGCACACACCCATACCTACGGCGCGTGGAGCAGCGATGCTGCGAACCATTGGCATGAGTGCACTGATGCGGACTGCCCGAATAAGCCGGACAGCATCAAGGATACGGCGGCGCACGTCTATGACGGCGCGGACGATGCGACCTGCAACGTCTGCGGCTACACCCGCGAGCTCACCCCGCCCAGCGCTGTCCCCGTCACCGGTATCACGCTGAACATCACCTCGGCGGCGCTGAAGGTGGGCGAGACGGTGACTCTGACCGCTGCGGTCGAACCCTCTAACGCCACGAACGGGAATGTGACCTGGGCATCTTCCGATTCGGCTGTTGCGGCAGTGTCCAACGGCGTTGTGACGGCGGTGAAAGAGGGCGCTGCCGTGATCACCGCGACGGCAGCGGACGGCTCCGGCATTTTCGCAAGCTGCACGGTCACTGTTACCGCCGCGCCTGCGCCCGGCGGCAGCACGGGCGGCGATTTTATCCCCGGCGGCGAGAGCAGCTCCACGATCACCACGAAAACGAATCCGGACGGCTCTGTCAGCAGAACCGAGACAAAGTCCGATGGCACGGTGATCGAGACGACCACCAACGCCGACGGCTCGACAACCAGAACCACGACGAGGAGCGACGGCAGCTCTGTGATCGAAAGCAGGGAGGCCAACGGCACGACCGGCACGGTCAGGACTGACACGACCGGCAAGACCGAGGCCGAGGCCAAGGTCAGCAAGAAGGCGATCGAGGACGCGAAGAAGAGCGGCGGGACCGTGAAGGTGCCTGTCGAGGTCAGGGCGGGCAAGAACAGCGACACCGCCCCGACCGTCAAGGTCGAGCTGCCGAGGAACGCGGGCGAGACGGAGATCGAAATTCCGGTCGCGGGCGTGAGCTCCGGCACGGTGGCGGTCATCGTCCACCCCGACGGCACGGAGGAGATCGTCAAGGCTTCCAAGCCCACTGAGAATGGCATTCAGCTGGCCGTGAACGGCAGCACGACCATCAAGATCATCGACAACTCCAAGGATTTCATTGATACGCGCAGCCACTGGAGCCGCGACGAGGTCAACTTTGTCGTCTCCCGCGAGCTCTTCAACGGCGTCGGCAATAACCTGTTCGGCGTGAAGCAGACCATGACGCGCGGCATGGTAAACACCGTGCTGGCCCGTCTTGCGGGTGTCGATACCACGCCGAAGGCCGGCCAGAAGTGGTACGAGGTCGGCACCGAGTGGGCCAAGGCCAACGGCATTTCGGACGGCACGAACCCCGAGGCGAGCGTGACGCGCGAGCAGCTCGCAACGCTGCTCTACCGCTTCAGCGGTTCTCCCGCGGTGAGCGGCAGCCTGAACTTCACGGATGCGCGTGAGGTCAGGGATTATGCGCAGAACGCGCTCCTTTGGGCGACGCAGAACGGCATCATCAACGGCGTCGGCGGCGGACGCATCGCGCCGGGCACAGATGCTCAGCGCGCACAGGTCGCCGCTATGATGGCGCGCTATCTCAAGAACCTGTAAGCGCAGGCGGCGCAATGAAAAAACAGCTCCGGCCCCTTTACAAAGGGGTCGGAGCTGTTTGTGCGGCAGGACGAAGCCGCCCGCAAAGCGGGAGCGATGCGGCGGTAAACGAAGCCCGTGCTTTACGCGCGCTCATGCGCGGCCGATTTTGCGGTTATAAAAAGAATGCATTTTCCAAAATCACGGCTGGAAGTTCAAGCGGTGATGTGGTATGATGAAAAAAACGCAGGAGGCGCACATGGAAAAAGCGAAGCAGCTGCACAATATCCCGCCGCTCTACGACGCAAGCTCGCGCGTGCTGATCCTTGGGTCGTTCCCGTCGGTGAGATCGCGGCAGGCGGAATTTTTTTACGCGCATCCGCAAAATCGCTTCTGGCCGACGCTTGCAGGCGTCCTGGGTGAGGAGACGCCGCGGACCGTTGCGGAAAAGAAATCGCTTGCGCTGCGCCATGGCGTTGCTCTATGGGATACGATCGGCGCGTGCGAGATCGCCGGCTCGTCGGACGCAAGCATTACAGGCGTTGTGCCGAACGACCTGCGCGTCATTCTGGATGCGGCGGATATTCAGGCGATCTTCTGCAACGGCGGTGCGTCGTTTGCAAGCTATGAGCGGCACTGCCGCGCCCTGACGGGGCGCGCAGCGGTCAAGCTGCCTTCCACCTCGCCGGCAAATGCGCGCTGGACGGGGGAAAAGCTGCTGGAGGCATGGCGCGCGGCGCTTGCGCCGTATTTACCGGAGTGCTGAGCGCGGCGCGAACAGAAGAAAAGGGGAGAGAAAGAGATGGATACGCAGACGGCGGCTCCGCGCAGCGGCGGGGAGCTGCTTTTTACCAACCGACAGCTGGTGGCGCTGATGTGGCCGCTGATGCTGGAACAGCTGCTGGCCATTACCGTCGGCCTTGCCGACTCGCTGATGGTTGCGACCGTCGGCGATGCGGCGATCAGCGCGGTATCGCTGGTGGATTCGATCAGCAACCTGATGATCTATATTTTTTCGGCGATGGCGACAGGCGGCGCGGCCGTTGCGGGGCAGTACATTGGCCTGAAGCAGAAGGGGGACGCCTGCAGCGCGGGTCAGCAGCTCGTTGCGCTGCTGGCGGCGGTGTCGATCTTTTTCGTGGCGCTGCTGTATCTCTTCCGCACGCAGATCCTGACGGTGATGTTCGGCCACATTGAGCCGGATGTGATGGCTGCGACGAATACCTATTATTTATATGTGATGGCATCCATTCCGGGTATCGCGCTCTACAACGGCGGCGCGGCGCTCTGGCGCACGATGGGCCGCAGCGACGTTTCGCTCAAGGTCTCGCTCCTGATGAACGGCATCAACGTCGCGGGCAACGCCATTTTGATCTTCGGCGTCGGCATGGACGTGGCGGGCGTTGCGATCCCGACGCTCGTGTCGCGCACGGTGGCGGCGGTCGTGATCCTTGCGCTGTTGTTTGATGAGAAGCTGATGCTGCACCTTTCCGATGTGCGCGGGTTCCGCGTCAATGCGCGGCTGATGCGCAATATTTTCTATATCGGCGTGCCCAGCGGCGTGGAAAACGGCATGTTCCATCTCGGCAGGCTCGTGCTCTTCAGCCTGATCTCGACGTTTGGCACCGCCTCGATGGTCGCCAACGCCATCGGCAACACGATCAGCAACTTCAACTGCTTTGCAGGCTCGGCCATCAATCTCGGGCTTGCGGCGGTGGTGAGCCAGTGCGTTGGCGCGGGCGAATATGAGCAGGCGCGCGCGTATTTCAGAAAGATCATGAAATGGACCTACGCGATCATGGCGGCGGTCAATCTGCTTATCCTTGCGCTGCTGCCGCTCATCATGCGGATCTATAATGTATCGCCGGAGGCGGAACGGCTTGCCGTTATCGTTTCGATGATCCACACACTTTCGTCGGTGGTGCTGTGGCTGCCGGCATTTATGCTGCCGTCATTCCTGCGCGCGGCGGGCGATGCGAAATTTACGATGCTGGCCAGCATGACCACGATGTGGCTCGTGCGTGTGCTGATGGCCTACGTGCTGGGAAAATACATGGGCTACGGCGTGGTCGGCGTGTGGTTTGCGCACGCGGTGCTCGACTGGGTCGCGCGCAGCGTGATCTTCTTCCTTCGCTACCGCGGCGGTAAATGGACAAAAATGGGCATCAAGGCGTGACGGCTTCCAAAAAGCGGCTCTGCCGCTTTTTTGACAGCAGAAAGGTCTCCGCTTGAAAAGCGGAGACCTTTCTGCCTTCTTTTACACTTTTACATTTCAACGGTGATATTGTCGGTGCCGTGCTGCTCGAATTCGCCTAAGTAGGTGTCCATGCGCTCGCGCAGCTCGTCAACGTTTTCCGGCGTGGGCGCGTCGCTGTCCATATCGCGCAGCGCAAGCTCCTGCGCAAGGATCTCGAAAAACATCGTGTCCTCATAGGCCATGATCGCCTCGTGGATGCCGCCCTCGGCAAAGGCGCGGGAGGGGATCAGCTCGCCCTGATAGGCCTCCACCAGCGGCACCATGCCGTGCGAAAGACAATGGGCGAAGACGGCGCTCTCCACATCGTCGTATTCGCGGATGCGGTCATCGCCGCGGGTGGAGTTCATCACCCAGTTGCCGACATAGACCAGATCGAGCAGACGGCGGAACTGCTTTTCCGTCAGGTTGATATCCATAACGCTGCCTCCTTGGGGTTGGATTTTGCTTAGAACGCATTATAGCACGCCGGCCGGGCTTTTGCCATAGCAAAAACAGGGAAAAACGCAAAAAAATCCGGAGCGGTGCTTGTTTCTCCTGCTGCGGCGTAGTATGATGACAGAAAACAACGATGGATGGAGCGAGAATGGAGCAGAAGGTATGGCTTACCATACGCGGTGAGCAGGAATATGGGGGACTGGAGCGCGAATGCAGCGAGCTGATCCTTTCCGGCACGCTGGAGCAGAGGGGAGATGGCTTTCTCCTGCGCTACGCAGAAACGGGGGAGGACGGCGCGGTCACGCACACGCGCCTCTTTGCCGCACCGGAGCGCGTGACGCTTACGCGCACAGGGGCGGTGCGCTCCGAGATGGTCTTTGCGTGCGGGCAGGTGCACACCTCATCTTATGCCCTGCCCTTCGGCGCGGTGCCGCTTACGGTGGAGGCGAGGGCTGTACGCTGGCGGCTCGGCGCGCACGGGGGGCTGATCGACCTGCGCTACCGCATTGAGCTGGGCGGACAAAAAGGAGAGTGTGCGTTGCGCATCCATGTGCGGAAGAAGGAAAGCTGAGGACCGCGCGCACCGAAGATCGAAGAGCGCGATCTGCCGCAGCGTGTGTGCGGCAGATCGCCTTTTTGCGCGCAGCGGGACGCTATGCGCCCATAAAGAACCGCACCGCCCACGCTGAGGCGAGGAACATCACTGCGTCTGCGCAGAGAGCGGCGGGGATGGTATAGCGCGTTTTTGTGATGCCTGCCGCGCCGTAGTAAACGGCGACGGTGTAGAATGTCGTTTCGCTCGAGCCGAGCATGACGGCGGCAACGCGGGCAGGGTAGGAGTCCACGCCGCAGCTCTCCATGATCTCTGAGCCGATGGCCAGCGCGCCGCTGCCGGAGATGGGGCGGATGAAAAGAAGCGGCGCCGTCTCGGCGGGGATGCCGAGATGGCTGAGTGCAGGCGCGAGCAGGGAGCTGAGTGCTTCGAGCGCGCCGGAAGCGCGCAGCATGTGAACGGCGGAGAGCAGCGCGATGAGCGAAGGAAGGATGTGCAGCAGCACGGTAAGGCCCTCCTCTGCGCCCCTGGTGAGCGCAGCGTAGACATCCACGCGCCGGTGCAGCGCGAAGCAGGCGGTGAAGCAGAGCAGACAGGGCACGATGAGAGCGGAAAGCGGCATGGTCAATCCCTCCAGATGCGGGCGAAGAAACCGGCGGCAAGCAGCCCGGCGATGACCGACAGGAGCGAAACGAGCCATACCGGCAGCAGAATATCGAATGGGTCGGCGGCGCCAAGCGAGGTGCGCACGCCTGCGAGTGTGGAGGGGATGAGCTGAATGGAGGCTGTGTTGAGCACGACGAACAGGCACAGCTCATCCGACGCGGCGCCCTCGCAGCCGCGGCTCATGCGCCGCGCCGCGCGGATGCCGAGCGGTGTGGCTGCGTTGCCCAGACCCAGCATGTCGGCAGCCAGATTGGCTGAGACCGCGGCCAGCGTCTCGCTGTCTCGGCTGGCGCGGGGCAGGAGTCTTTTGAGCAGCGGGCGGAAAAGAGCGGCGAGCCGGTCTGTCAGCCGGCACTGGTTCATGACTTCCATCACGCCCGTCCAGAGGCACATCACACCTGACATCGCCAGACACAGCTCGACGGCGCTCTGCGCGCCCTCGAGCGCGGCGGCGCTCAGTGCGCTCAGGCTTCCGTTCAGCGCCGCGAACACGAGCGATACGGTCACCATTCCCGTCCAGAGCCATGCCATCGCCATGAAAAACCACTCCCTTGTCCCCAAAGCTACCCTAAATATATCGCCGCGCGGGGAGGAGTATGCCTGAGATGAAAAGCAAAAGCGGGAAGAGCAAAAAACTGAAATTTTTTTAGAACGAAAATCAAAAATTGTATTGACAAACGGAAAACTTTTTAGTACTATAGACAAGTCCGCGATTGGGCTGATCCTGTCCAAATTGCGCGATTTTGCGATGAACCGGGAGATTGCTCAGGCATCTGAGGTAACTTTCGGGGAGTATGTCCGAACATCGGGCGGCTGAGAGAAGTATCTGTACGTTGCGTAGATCGCTGCGCCATGTGTAGACCGGCCGTTTTTGCGAGCCGGTTTTTCTGTGAGCCGGAATGATACGCACGGATAAGCGTATGGCAAAACTCTCACCGTACGGCTTCGACAAAGCAAGAATACCGTACAAAAATGAAGGAGAAACCGAAATGGCAAAAGAAATGATCCGCATTCGTCTCAAGGCGTATGACCATCAGGTCATCGACCAGAGCGCAGAGAAGATCGTCGAGACCGCCAAGCGCACCGGCGCCACCGTCTCCGGCCCCATCCCTCTGCCCACCAAGAAGGAAGTTGTCACCATCCTGCGCGCTGTGCATAAGTACAAGGACAGCCGTGAGCAGTTTGAGCGCCGCACCCACAAGCGCCTGATCGACATCACCAACTCCACCCCCAAGACGGTCGAGGCTCTGATGGGTCTCGAGCTTCCCGCCGGCGTCGAGATCGAGATCAAGCTCTGATCCGGCATTTCACAATTTCGCGTCCGCAGACGCGAAACCAATGAAATCGTTTTTGGCCGCGACATGCGCGTGGGCAAAACACCTCTCGGTTTGTTTGTGTGCGAGCACAGCGAGTGCGCAAAACAAACTGTAAACCCAACTCAAAAAACGGCTCGCCGTTTTTTGAAATTACCTTTGTTGCTCTACCCAAAAGCCCATCGACTTGCGTGAGATGGGCGGGGTCAAGTCGGCAGAGCAATGGCGGGAGTTGCCGCTAACTAAGCCGACCAATAACCTTTACAGGAGGATCTATACATGAAAGCAATCATCGGCAGAAAAGTTGGCATGTCTCAGATCTTCGATGAGAAGGGTCACGTCATCCCGGTCACCGTTATCGAGGCCGGCCCCTGCGTGGTCACTCAGAAGAAGACCAACGAAAAAGACGGTTATGAGGCAGTCCAGCTGGGTTACGAGGACATTCGCGAAGCGAAGCTCTCCAAGCCCGAACTCGGCCACCTGAACAAGGCGGGCGTTTCCCCCAAGAAGTACCTGCGCGAGTTTGACCTTGACAACGCCGCTGAGCTGGAGCTTGGCGCCATCATCAAGGCCGACACCTTTAAGAGCGGCGACTTCGTCGATATCACCGGCACGAGCAAGGGTCACGGCTACAGCGGCGTCATCAAGCGCTGGGGCGCAGGCCGCGGCCGCATGACGCATGGCGGTGGTCCCGTCCATCGTCACGCCGGCTCCATGGGCTCCACCACCGACCCCAGCCGCATCTTCAAGGGCAAGATCGGCGCCGGTCAGTACGGCTGCGACACCGTCACCGTTCAGAACCTTGAAGTCGTCAAGGTCGATCCCGAGCTGAACATGCTCGTTGTCCGCGGCGCTGTTCCCGGCCCCAAGGGCGCGCTCGTCACCGTGAAGACCACCGTCAAGGTCCACAAGATCAAGCAGGCTGGTGCAGACATCAGCAAGAACCCGCAGAAGGCTTCCGGCCGCAACCCGCAGAAGGCTTCCGCCAGAAATATGTAAGGAAAGGAGTGCTTGAGAAATGTCTACGATTAAGGTTGTCAGCATGACCGGCGCTGAAGTCGGTTCCGTCGAGCTGAACGACGCGATCTTCGGCATCGAGCCGAACATGAGCGTTGTTCATGAGGTCGTCAAAAATCATCTCGCCAACTGCCGTCAGGGCACGCAGAGCGCTCTGACCCGCGCTGAGGTTTCCGGCGGCGGCAGAAAGCCGTGGCGCCAGAAGGGCACCGGCCGCGCCCGTCAGGGCAGCACCCGCGCGCCCCAGTGGACGCACGGCGGTATCGTGTTCGCCCCCAAGCCCCGCAGCTACAGCTACGTGCTGAATAAGAAGGTCAAGCGTCTGGCTCTCAAGAGCGTGCTGTCCGCCAAGGCGGCACAGGGCGAGATCGTCGTTGTCGACAAGATCGCGCTCGACGCTATCAAGACCAAGGACTTCCGCAGCTTCCTCACCGCCGTCAAGGCGGACGGCAAGGCCGCTGTCATCACTCCCGAGGTCAACGAGATCGTCGTTAAGAGTGCTCGCAACCTGCCCGGTGTCACCACCGCGCCCGCGAAGCTCATCAACGTCTACGATCTGCTCAACGCCAAGACCCTTGTGATCGACAAGGAAGCCCTCGCAGTCATCGAGGAGGTGTTCGCATAATGGCAAACGTTTACGACATCATTATTCGTCCCATCATCACCGAACGTTCCATGGCTGACGTTGCGAACAAGAAGTATGTGTTCGAAGTCGCCAAGGACGCCGGCAAGGTGGAGATCAAAAACGCTGTTGAAGCCGCTTTCGGCGTCAAGGTCGCCAAGGTCAACACGATCAACGTCAACGGCAAGGCCAAGCGCCTCGGCGCCGGCCGCCTGGGCAAGACCCGCAGCTGGAAGAAGGCCTATGTGCAGCTCGCTGAGGATTCCAAGACCATCGAGCTGTTCGAGGGCATGGTGTAAGGAGGATTTGAGAAATGGCTATTAAGACGTTTAAGCCCACTACCCCCTCCCGCCGTCACATGACTGTGTCCGCCTTCGAGGGGATCGACAAGAAGGCCAAGCCCGAACGCAGCTTGGTCGAGTCTCAGAAGAAGCACGCCGGCCGCAACAGCTACGGCCGCATCACCGTCCGTCATCACGGCGGCGGCAACAAGCAGAAGTACCGCATCATCGACTTCAAGCGCGACAAGATGGATATGCCCGCGACCGTCCTGCGCCTTGAGTACGATCCCAACCGCAGCGCGTTCATCGCCCTCGTCGAGTATGAGGATGGCGAAAAGCGCTACATCATCGCCCCTGTCGGTCTGAAGGCCGGCGACAAGGTCATCTCCTCTGCCGCCGCCGATATCAAGCCCGGCAACTGCCTGCCCATCGCCAACATCCCTGTCGGTACCGTTATCCACAACATTGAGATGCACCCCGGCAAGGGCGCGCAGCTCGTCCGCTCCGCCGGCACGGCTGCCCAGCTGATGGCGAAGGAAAACGGCGACGCTCAGATCCGTATGCCCTCCGGCGAGGTCCGCATCGTGCGCACCAACTGCATGGCGGTCATCGGTCAGGTCGGCAACATCGACCACGAGAACGTTCAGATCGGTAAGGCCGGCCGCAAGCGCCACATGGGCGTCCGCCCGACCGTCCGCGGCTCCGTCATGAACCCCTGCGACCACCCCCACGGCGGCGGCGAGGGCAAGAGCCCTGTCGGCCACCCCGGCCCGATGACTCCTTGGGGCAAGCCCGCGATGGGTTACAAGACCCGCTCCAAGAAGAACCCGACGAACAAGTTCATCGTCAAGCGTCGTAACGATAAGTAAGAAGGAGGCAATGTAAAAAATGAGCAGAAGCATTAAAAAAGGCCCGTTTGTTGCCCCTGAGCTGATCAAGCGAGTCGAAGAACTGAACAAGACCGGCGAGAAGAAGGTTCTGAAGACCTGGAGCCGCAGCTCCACCATCTTCCCCTCCTTCGTCGGTCACACCATCGCCGTCCATGACGGCCGCAAGCACGTTCCCGTCTATATTCAGGAAGACATGGTCGGTCACAAGCTGGGCGAGTTCGCTCCCACCCGCACGTTCCGCGGCCACGCCAAGAGCAAATAAGGAAGGAGAATGCAGAATATGGAAGCTAAAGCATATCTGAGATATGTCCGCATCTCTCCCCGCAAGGTCCAGATCGTCTGCGACCTGATCCGCGGTAAGGACATCAACACCGCCATGGCGCTCCTGATGCAGACCCCCAAGGCTGCGTCCGAGCCCCTGGTCAAGCTCTTAAAGAGCGCTGTCGCCAACGCCGAGAACAACTTCAGCATGGATACCTCCAAGCTGTACGTGTCCGAGGTCTACGCGACTTCCGGCCCCATCCTCAAGCGCATGATCCCCGCCAGCAAGGGCCGCGGCTACCGCATCAACAAGAGAACCTCTCACGTGACGCTCGCCGTCGCTGAGAGAGACTAAAGGGAGGAGACAGTTTTATGGGACAGAAAGTTAATCCCCACGGCATGCGCGTTGGCGTCATCAAAGACTGGGACTCCCGCTGGTATGCCAGAGACGAGAAGGTCGGCGACCTGATCGTTGAAGATAACAA
>CAKTRT010000026.1 GCA_934597535.1 uncultured Oscillospiraceae bacterium
CGCCGCTGATGATCTGTGACTTGATCTGGTCGGCGATCTGAAGATAAACGGGCACCTTCGACGCCTTGTCGATCCTGATATTCATGGGTCTCTTCTCTCCTTTGTCTGCGGACGCGCAGCGCGTCCCTCTATGCAGCAGGCCGCTCTCTCATCTGTCATTTTACCACATGCAAGCGAATTTTGTACAGATATTTTTGTGCATTTGCGCCAAACGGATAAAAAACCATTTGCTTGCCGCAAAAAACCGGAGACGCTGGCGCGTCTCCGGTTTTTTATTGCTTTTCAAGCGTTTTTCAGCCGCTTGCCAATCAGAACATCAGGTGTGCGATCGGGCAGACGATGAGAAGGCTGATGATGGTGCGCTCAAGGAAGATCACGAACAGCTCCCAGATGTTGAGAGGAAGCTTGGAGCCGAGGATCAGACCGCCGACCTCGGAGAGATAGAGGACCTGCGTGACGGAGACGACGGCGACAATGAACTTGGCCATCTGGCTGGTGGACTCCGCGATCAGGATGGCGGGGGTGAGCATATCGGTGAAGCCGACGATCATCGTGGAGGCGACCGCCTCAGCCTCGGGGACGCCGAGCAGCTGGAGCAGGGGACGGAAGGGCAGGCCCAGCCAGTCGAAGATCGGGGTGAAGTTGGCGAGGATCAGCGCGATGGTGCCGATCGCCATAACGGAAGGCAGAACGCCGAACCACATGCTGCAGGCATTCTTGGCGCCGCTCTTGAAGAACTCTCCGATGCCCTTGTGCTCGGCAACGCGCTTCATGGCGAGGTCCATGCCGTACTCAACGTTGCTCTTGTAGCCCTCAGGAAGAGTGTCGGGAGCAGCCTTGCCTTCGACTAAGTACGTGTTTGGCTTTTTGCGCAGGGGATAGAGATACGGGCAGATGATGGCGCAGATGATGCCGATGAGGCAGACGATGAGGTAGTAGATGCCAAAGTAATCGAGCAGACCCACCGTATCGAGAACGACGAGGGTAAACGTGATGGAAACGGCGGAGAACAGCGTTGCGATGATGCTTGCTTCCTTGGCGGAGTAATAGCCGCCCTCATACTGGTTGCAGGTGAGCATAACGCCCAGCGTACCGTCGCCGATCCAGGAGGTGATGCAGTCGACCGCAGCACGGCCGGGAACCTTGAAGAGGGGACGCATGACCTTGGTGAGCAGCGCGCCGACGAATTCGAGCAGGCCGAAGTCGAGCAGCAGCGGCAGCAGCAGCGCCGCGATGACGAAGATGATGACGAGCGTGGTGAGCAGGTCATAGAGGACAAAGCCGCCCTGACCGCCGCCGGTGATCATACCGACGAGACCCACGTCTTCCTCGCCCACACCGAGATAGGTGAGCCACACGAAGATAGCGGCCAGCACGCGGACAACGATCCAGATTGGCTTGCAGGCGAAGCACTCTCTCATAATGTCGCTGTCCATGATGAACTTGGGCTTTGCCAGGGAGATCAGCGCCATGATGGCGGAGATCGTCAGGATGATGACGCACAGAAGCGGCAGGAAGCCGCCGATGGCGCCCGCGATGATGTCGGCGATGATCTTGACCACAACGGTCCAGTCGCCCGCCGAGTTCTTGACCGGGATCATGAACAGGATAACGCCGATGACAGATGGAATGATAAACAGAGCCTTTAATTTGGCATTGCTTTTGGTTTCCATTCTCTCTCCTCCTTTAATTTGTGAGCTGTGTCCAAAAACCGGCCTCTCTCACAGCCGATTTTAAGGCAAATGCTCTTATCAAATACTTTACTTTTTTTCGCCGATAAAGCAAGTGCCAGTAAGCCCCGCAATTTGTATACCAGTAATAAATTTCTCCATTTTGTCACTTGTCTTTTTGTTCAACCTGACCCACATCAAACTTTTGCAGCAAAAAGTTGCACAAAAACGTGCAACAAACATGGAAAGGGAGGGCAATATTGCCCCCCCTTTTACTGCGGCGGCAGCTCCGCGCCGTTGAAGCGCTCCAGCTCGTTCTTGCCGATGGCCATGCGCTTCCACTGCTCCGGCAGCCCCGGCGCGATCAGCGGAAAGAGATTCTCCGTGTCTGACGTCGGCTGGATGTTGTAGGTGCCGTACTTATTGACAAGGTCGGCACAGTCGTCCGGCTGGCCGAAGCGCGGGCGGCACATCGGCGTCAGGTCGCGCGGCAGGCCGGTATTCTTTCGCATAAAAAGCTCACCTCCGGACTTAGTATGTCCGGAGGCGGGCGATTTTCTTCAAGTTATCCGCGCAGCGTTTCAGGATAAACGCCTGCGTCATGCAGCTTCTGAAGCTCGCGCTGCACCATTTCCCTGTCCTCATGATACGTCATACCGAACCAGCGGGCGTTCGAATGCAGCACCGAGACCCGCAGCTCGCCGCGATCAATGAGCGAGCCGATCAGATTCGGCAGCAGGCACTCAGCCTTGATCTCACCCTCGGGCAGCGCACGGAGAAAATCTTTGAAGTAGGCATCCAGCTTTTCAAACAGCCATGGCGTGAAGCCCCAGAAGTTCATCGACACCGGCGTTTCCGGCGCGTAGACCGGGCCGTCGCCGTTTTCCTGAATGTCGCGGATCTTGCCGTCAGCGCAGGGCTTCAGGTGGAATGTCTCGACCACGCGGTCGAGCATCCCCTGCTCGTTCACGTGGCACACGCCGCGCGTGACCGTACCGTGCTCGCTGACGGTATTGACAAGGCTGTAGCCGACCATTGTGCCCTCGCCGCTCACGGCGAGCTTCGAGAGCTCTGCATAGATCGTCTTGAATGCGTCCACGCCGTAATAGTCGTCGGCGTTGATAACAACGAAGGGTTCGCTCACGCAATCTCTCGCGCACAGCAGCGCGTGAACAGTGCCGAACGGCTTGACGCGCTCAGCCGGCACCTCGTAAAAATCGGGCACGCTCGAAAAATCCTGATACGCGTAGCAGACCTCGACGTTTTCCCCGTCCGCGGTCCTGCGCTGCGCGAGGCGGTCGCCGACGAGCGTGTGCATCAGCTCGCGCATGTCGGGCTTGATGATAAAGACGACCTTGGTAAAGCCCGCGCGCAGCGCGTCGTAGATCGAGTATTCCATCAGGATCTCTCCGCCGGGGCCGATCCCGTCCACCTGTTTATTTCCGCCGTAGCGCGAGCCCATGCCCGCTGCCATGATGACCAGTGCCGCTTTCATAGATAGCGCTCCTCCTCACAAAGTCTCTTTTCATCATAGCCTATCCCGCACGGCATTGCAAGGTGCATTTTATCGGCAAAACCCTGTTGCCCTTTTCCCGGCGGCAGTGGTATACTTGGGGATATCTCCTGATTCCGAGGTGCGCCATGGATTCTTTTCTGCATGCGGTCTCCTCTGTCACCCTTATCCTGCTGCTGACGGCCACGGGCTACTTCTGTGCGGCACGGGGCTGGATGACAAAGTCCGCAAAAGCCTTTCTCAGCAAATTTCTGATGACGCTTGCCATTCCCTGCATGTGCGTCTATGGGCTGACGAATAACCTCTCGCGCGATCTGCTGGCCGGCTCGCACGGATTTCTGCTTGTGCCGCTGCTCTCCTCGATCGGTGCGTTCCTGCTCTCCCTGCTCGCCGGACGGGCGCTGAGGCTTCCGCGCAGGCGGCTCGGAGTCTTCATGATGATGTGCTCGGTGTCGAACGCCATTTTCATCGGCCTGCCGATGTGCATCGAGCTGTTCGGCGAGGTCTGCACTCCGTATGTCATGCTCTACTATCTTGTCAACACGAGCTTTGTGCAGCTGGTGGGCATGTCTCTTGTGCGCTGGGCAGGCAGCTGCGGCAGCTTCGACCGCAAGCTGCTCAAAAAATTTCTGACCACGCCCCCTGTCATCGGCGTTTTTATCGGCATCGCGCTCGTACTTGCGGGCATAAGGCTGCCGTCGCTCGTAATGAGCTACTGCAAGTATATGAACAGCCTTGTCACGCCGCTGGCGCTGCTGCTCACGGGCTATATCATCTATGAGATCGGGCTTAAAAATTTAAAGTTCGACCGTGGTCTCGCCCTTGTGCTGTTCTTCCGCTTTCTGCTCGTGCCGGCGATGTCCCTTGCGCTGTGCGCCTTCTTCGGCGTTGAAGGACTTGCCCGCAGCGTGCTTATTGTGGAAACCGCCATGCCCGTCGTGACGCAGACGGTCGTTGCCGCAGCGGACTATGGCGCGGATGAGCAGTTTGCCGCGCAGGGCGCGGCGCTGTCCACGCTTGCAAGCTTTATCGTCATTCCCGTGCTGATGATGATCCTGTGATAAAAACCGGCGCACCGCGTGCAGCGGTGCGCCGGCACTGCTCTATTCTCCCGGCAGCGCCGCAAGGTATGCGCGCCCGTCCTCGACCGCCATGACGGACATAGCGGCAAAAAATCGGTCAGGTATAAAAAGCATTTGCTGCGGATGAGTTTATTTTCCATGCAGGGCCTCCCTGTCGGTTCCTTCGCGCCGTCCGCTTTGCGCAATGTTTTGCCGCGCATTCATTCCCGATGCGCATATTCCCCTTCTGTACGCATATAGATGGAGCACCATGGGATAGGAGTGTGCTGCATGAAGGGTAACATGGAAGAGCGCGCCTGCGCGCTGGCCGCCTACATCATCGAAAACCGCGCCACCGTGCGCGCCGCGGCGAAAAAGTTCGGCGTGAGCAAGTCCACCGTACACAAGGATCTGCAGGACCGCCTGCCGCAATTCAACCGCAGCCTATACCTGCAGGTCAAGGAGGTGCTGGAGGTCAACAAGGCCCAGCGCCACATTCGCGGCGGCATGGCCACGCGAAAAAAATACAGAGGATTCTGATCTCGTACAGGAAACTTTTTGCGACTTTTTCCGTCTATATAGAATAATACCGCCGCTCCCTCAGGCGGGCGGCGGCACGGCTTCCGCCGATCGGCATATCCGCTTTGCGTATGCCGGTCGTCCTTTTGCCCCGCAAAAGAGAAATTGCCACTTGTGGAATTTTGCCGGAGCGGCTATAATGCATTATTGTAAACCAAAAGAGGATGGATGGAACCAATGAGTGAGAAGGAACGATACCGCGAGGAGCGGAGACGCCCCAGAAAGAAAAAGGCCGGGCGCTCACGCGCCGAGAGGCTGACGGTCGTGCTGCTGTCGCTGCTGTTTCTTGCCGTGGCAGGCGCGGCAGTGGTCAAATACGTCGTGCGCGCACCAGAGCCGGTGCAGGATGAGCAGGACACACAGAACGCACAGGATGACCCCGCGCCGGATGACGGCGGAACGGAGGTCATTGCAAACGGCCGCGAGCGCAAGCAGTACTGCTATACGATCCTGCTCTCAGGCATCGACAATGACGCCGGCGGCAGCGACACGAATATTCTGATGCGCTTTGACGCCGTAAATAAGACCATCGACCTTGTGAGCCTGCCGCGCGACTCGCTGATGAGCAACGGCCACAAGCTCAACTACGCCTATGCCAAGGGCGGCACGCAGCAGCTGCGCGACGAGATCGAAGAGCTTCTGGGCATCCCCGTGGACTTTTCCGTGAGCGTGAACCTCAAGGGCTTTATCGAGCTGGTGGATCAGATCGACGGCGTGGATTTTGAAGTGCCGATCAACATGGACTACGACGATCCCTATCAGGATCTGCACATCCACTTCAAAAAGGGCATGCAGCACCTGAACGGCCAGCAGGCCATGGAGGTCGTGCGTTTCCGCCACAACAACGACGGCACGGGCTACGGCACGGAGGACATCGGCCGCATCGGTACGCAGCAGGCCTTTCTGAAGGCTGTGGCGCAGAAGCTGCTCAAGCTGGAGAACATTCCCGCGATGGCCGAGGTCTTTCTCAAGTATGTCAAGACCGACCTGACGCTCGGCAACCTTGTCTGGCTCGGCAACGAGGCGCTGAATATGGGCGGCATGGACGCGATCTCGTTCCACACGCTGCCCGGCGACGGCACGGGTTGGTACAAGGGCGCATCCGTCTATACGCTTGATCCCGACGCGGTGCTGGAACTGGTCAACAACGCGCTGAACCCCTATGCGGAGGATATCAGCGCGGAGGATATGAACATTCTGGTCCCGTGAGCGGGAGGCTGAGAGTTCACAAGAGAAAGAGAGTCGATCGCCATGAAATTACGCACTGTGCCGCTTTTTCTTGCGCTCGTGCTGCTGATGTCCGTCAGCGCGCTGGCGCAGGGCGGCCCCGCCGCAGAGGATCCGCCGGATACAGCAGCCCCGGATCAGGCGGAAACGGACGATGGAGAAGCGCCGCGCTTTTCGGCTGTGCACAGCTATGAGGGTGATTTTTCCGATGTAGACGAGGGCTGCTGGTATGCCCCCGCCGTTGCTTCCGCCTACGAGTACGGGCTGCTGAGCGGGCGGGGCGGCGGGCGCTTTGCACCGCAGGATCACATCACCATCGCAGAGCTGCTGACCATCGCGGCGCGGCTGCGGTGTATTTACCAGTCCGGCAGCGACGCGCTGCTGACAGCCGGGACGGATGCGAAGGAAACGTGGTACGCGCCCTATATCGCCTATCTCAAGAGTGAAAACCTGCTGGACAACCGTTTCGAGGGTTTCTATCTTCTGCCCGCCTCCCGCGCGCAGATGGCCGGCATCTTTGCCTTTGCCCTGCCCGAGGAATGGTATGAGGACATCAATACCGAGATCGTGACCGCCGGCTATGCCAGCGGCGATTTTATCGCCGACGTGACAGAGAAAACGCCCTATCGCAGCGAGATCCTTCTGATGTACCGCCGGGGACTCCTCTCCGGCGCGGATGCGCGCGGCAGCTTTCTTCCCGAACACAGCGTGAGCCGCGCGGAGATCGCGGCACTTCTGACGCGCGTGGTCGAACCGGAAACGCGCGTGACGCTCGACTGGGTCGTAGCGCCCTACCACTCCGCCGCAGGCAAAACGTTCAGCAATCTGATCGCAGCGCCGGAAAACGTCCCCGACGCGCCGTCCGCCAAGGATAGCGCCGCTATCGACGCGCTGGTGCGCAATATGCTTGCGCGCGGCGAGTGCTCGATCACGCTGAACTATGCCAAAGCGCTCACGCCATCCTCGGCAAGCGCGCTGACGCAGGCTTTCACCTCCCGCGTGAAGACCTACTGCGAGCAGATGTACAACGCTGTTTCCTGCAAGGCGTACTCCGGCGGCAGGGTCGTGCTGTCCTTCTCGTCCACGGCAGGGACGGACTCGCAGCTGGCATCCTATCGCGCCAAGGCGCTTGCCGCCGCCATTGAAGTACACGACTCACTCTGGGAAAGCGGGATGCTGGATTACGGCATGAGCGAATACGAGATCGCACGCACCTATTTTCTCTGGCTTTGCGACAACTGCCGCTACGACGAGGACACGGAAGACGATTCTCTCAGCCACCTCGCCTACGGTGCGCTGGTGAACGGCCTTGCCGTGTGCGACGGCTATACGGGCGCCTATAATCTGCTGCTGAAGCTGGAGGGCATTGAGTGCTCGGCGTTGTTTAACGATACGCACATCTGGACGATCGCAGCGCTCGACGGACAGGAGTTCCATATCGACGTAACATGGGGCGATCAGTTTGGCCGCACAGATCTGCGTTACTTCGGCATGAGCGCCGAGCAATCGCGCAAGTATCACCCATGGGTGCAGAAATAGGAACAGCTCTTTCCGCTGTCAAAGCGGAAAGAGCTGTTCTCCTCATATTGTGAAGGCTTCGCCGTTGCGTGTGATGTGCGCGATGACGTCCCTTTCCTCCGGATGCACGGCAACGTAGCGGTCGATGACCTCGTACCTTTTCCACATGTGCATGGGGAAGACGTGCTGCACCGTCACGTTTTTGAGCAGATACTCGATGCCGAGGCCCTCGCTCTCCTCACCAAGGCGCGGGTCGAGCGGCGCCATCGCCGCCGTGATCTCGGGCGCGATGCCGTTGTCCGTCGCCTCGTTGCGCACGGCGGAGGCGAGCTTTTCAATGGCCGCATGGTAGTGGACGGTCATGTTGTTGCAGTAAGCCTTGCCCTCGCTCTCCCAGTTCCACCAGTTGAGGTCGCCCCCGTGGTAGACCATCTTCCCCTCAGCGCGCAGAAGATAGGCATTGCCGATGTCCGTCGACTTGATGGCGCGGATGCTCAAATCCTCGCCCGCAACGTCGGTGAGCAGGATGCTGTCGGGCCGCAGGACGGTCGTGCGGGCAAAGGCCTCGTCGGAGATGTTCAGCCATTGCCGCTTGCGCTCGGTGAGGCGCGTATCGCGCGAGACGAAAAAACGCGCGTCGGGGTACTTTTCCAAAAGGGTGAACACCTTGGCGTCGAAGTGATCCTCGTGGCTGTGGCTGACAAAAACGAGCAGGGGCTTGTCGGGGTTTAATTCCGGCAGCGCGCCCGTGTAGTCGGGCTCGTAGGTGTAGTCAAACAGCGTGTAGAACTTGTCCCACTCGACAAGGTACGCGCTGTGGGCGATAAACGTGACGGTCATCGGTTTCTCCTTTCGCTGTGGAGGATAGAAGTTTTCTGATAGCATCATAGCAGACGCGCAGACGCGGCGCAAGGGAAAAAGCTTTGCAATTCTGCCGCGATATGATATGATATTTTGTAGATTTGGGAAAGGAGCCGCGCGATGCTGAAAAAAGCCTACGTCGAGATCACGAACCGCTGCAACCTCGCCTGCTCCTTCTGCCCCAAGACAAAGCGCGCGCCGCGCACGATGAGCGCGCAGGAATTTGACCTCGTCCTCTCGCGGCTCAAGGGGTACGTGCAGTATGTCTACCTGCACGTGATGGGCGAGCCGCTGCTGCACCCCGAGCTTTCGGCGCTCTTCGCCCTCGCTAAGGCACGGGATATGAAGATCTGCATCACAACGAACGGCACACTGCTCCAAAAACGTTCCGACGAGCTGCTTGCCGCCGAGAGCCTGCACAAGATCAGCGTCTCGCTCCACAGCTTTGAGGGCAACGACGGCGCGGATGAACAGGAGCTTGCGTATTTAACGCAGGTCTGGGACTTTGCTGAAAAGGCTGCGAAAAAAGGCGTCATCGTCGCGCTGCGCCTCTGGAACGACGGCGGCGCGGATGCGCGCAACGGCGAAATTCTCGACTTTCTGCGCTCCCGCACGGGCGATGACTGGCCCGAGATGCGAAACGGCAGCTTCCTCCTGCGCGACCACCTCTATTTAGAGCGCGCGGGCAAATTCGAATGGCCCGACCTTTCTGCAAACGAATCCGGCGCGCAGTTCTGCTACGGCCTGCGCGACCAGCTCGGGATACTTGCAGACGGTACCGTGGTACCCTGCTGCCTCGATCATGAGGGCGATATTCCGCTGGGGAACCTCTTCACCCAGCCGCTTACTGAAATTCTGAATTCCCCGCGCGCGTGCGCGCTGCGCGAGGGCTTCTCCCGGCGGAAGCCCGCCGAAGAGCTATGCCGCCGCTGCGGCTTCGCCGCGCGCTTCAACAAATGATATGATGACAGAACATTGGGAAAACATAAACGCGCTGACCGCACCGCTGCTCGCGTGGTATGACTTAAACGGCCGCATGCTGCCGTGGCGCAGCGTCGTCACGCCGTACCGCACGTGGGTCTCGGAGATCATGCTCCAGCAGACGCGCGTGAGCGCGGTCATCCCGTACTTTGAGCGCTTTATGGCAGAGCTGCCCGACGCCGCGGTGCTGGCCGCCGTGCCGGAAGAACGGCTCTTGAAACTCTGGGAGGGGCTCGGCTACTACTCGCGGGCGCGGAACCTGCAAAAGGCGGCGAAGATCATCGTCTCCGACTTTGGCGGCGAGCTGCCGCGCACTTGTGCAAGTCTCAAAACGCTCCCCGGCATCGGCGACTACACCGCCGCCGCCATCGCCTCGATCAACTTCGGCGAGCCGGTCGCCGCGGTGGACGGAAATTTGCTCCGCGTTGCCGCGCGCGTCAGCGGCTGCGCCGACGATATCACGGACGCGAAGGTGCGGAAGCAATTCACCGCGCGTCTCAACGGCGCCATCGACTTACATCGCCCGGGCGCGTACAATCAGGCGATGATGGACCTCGGCGCAACGGTGTGCCTGCCAAACGGCGCACCGAAGTGCGAGGTATGCCCCGCCCGCACGATGTGCGAGGCGTATAAAAACGGCCTCACGGAAATTCTTCCCGTGCGCGCGAAGAAAAAGGCGCGCAAGATCGAAGAACGCACCGTGCTGCTGCTCTTTCAAGACGGCAGAGCCGCGCTGCGAAAGCGCGCAGACACAGGGCTTCTCGCCTCGCTCTGGGAATTCCCGAGCGTTTTGGGAAACCTTGACGAATCAGGCGTTTCGCTCGTGCTCGCGCAGATGGGGCTTTCGGCGCAAAACATTGAACCCGCGGGCAGCGCAAAGCATATCTTCACCCACATCGAGTGGGACATGAAGGGCTACTTTGCCGACGTGACGGGCGAAAACGACGATCTATTCTGGACGGACGCCGCGGCGTTCGACGCCGCCGCCATTCCCACCGCATTCAGGAAATTTGCCGCGTCCGTTCGCGCGCGGCTGCAATAAAAGAGGGAGAACAACGACCATGGCACAGCTTTACTTCAAATACGGCGCGATGGGCTCGAGCAAGACGGCCAACGCGCTGATGGCGCGCTTCAACTACGAAGAGCGCGGGCAGAAGACGCTCCTCTGCAAGCCCCAGCTCGACACGCGCGACGGCGACCACATGGTGCACTCGCGCATCGGCCTCGAATATCCCTGCGTCTACTTCCATGAGATGCGGCAGATGGACGAGGAGGAGCTCAAGAAAAACGCCTGCATCATCGTCGATGAGGCGCAGTTTTTGACAAAGGAGGAGGTCTTATACCTCGTCCATCTCGTCGACGACTGCGGCATCCCCGTCCTCTGCTACGGGCTGCGCGCCGACTTCAAGGGCGACCTTTTCCCCGGCAGCTACGAGCTGCTTGTCATGGCCGACAAGTTAGAAGAGGTCAAAACCATCTGCTGGTGCGGCAAAAAGGCCGCGTTCAACGCGCGCTTTGACGCGCAGGGCCATGTCGTCAAGCAGGGTGCGCAGGTCGTCATCGGCGCGAACGACCAGTACATCGGCCTGTGCCGCAAGCACTGGATGCTCGGCGACCTCGGCCCCGACTTCAACGGTCAGGGCACGGGCGACTGATGCGCTGCGAGATCTGCCCCCGTCGCTGCAATGCGGAGCGCACGGAGAAAAAAGTGGGCGGCGCCTGCCGCATGCCCGCGGGACTCGTTGTCGCGCGCGCGATGCTGCACATGTGGGAAGAGCCTGTCCTCAGCGGCACGAACGGCGCAGGCTGCATCTTCTTTTCGGGCTGCAACTTGGGCTGCGTGTTCTGCCAGAACGGGCGCATCAGCCACGAGAATTTCGGCAAGGTCATCACGTCGGCACATCTGCGCGAGATCATGGAAGACCTCGTTTCGCAGGGCGCGCACTGCATCGATCTTGTCACGCCCACGCACTTCACCCCCTGGGTGCTCGAAGCGCTGCGTAAGCCGCTTCCCGTCCCCGTTGTGTGGAACAGCGGCGGCTACGAGCGCGTGGAAACGCTCAGAACGCTTGAGGGTAAGGTGCAGATCTATCTGCCCGACTTAAAATACGCCATGGAACGCCCCGCGCGCGAGCTTTCCGCCGCGCCGGACTACTTTGAAGTTGCCGCCGCGGCCATCGACGAGATGGTGCGTCAGGTCGGGGCGTATCAGATTGGGGACGACGGCCTGATGCGCTCCGGCGTCATTTTGCGCCACCTCGTCCTGCCGGGGCAGATGGAGAACACCAAGCGTGTCATCGACTATGTCTCGACGCATTTTCCGCCAAAGACCGTGCTCTTTTCGCTCATGAGCCAGTATACGCCGCAGCCCGGTTCGACCGGCGCGCTCGCGCGGCGCTTAAATGAGCGCGAGTACCGCACGGCGGTGCAGTACATGCGCGACTGCGGCCTGACCGACGGCTTTTGTCAGGAGCTCTCGAGCGCCAAAGAGGAATACACGCCCGTTTTCGACCTACAGGGGGTATAGGATGGCGAATCAGCTCAACTGCCTGCGCTGCGGCGCGGGGATGCAATTTATCAGGCGTGAAAAATTCCAGCTCGGCCAGACCGGCTGGGTGCTCGGCGACCTGCCGAATCTCTTCGCGGGCGCGATGGAGATCGAAATTTACGTCTGTCCCAAGTGCGGAAAGCTCGAATTCTTCCAGCCCGGCAGCGACAAATTCGCAGGTACGGCGGACGAGGCAAAGACCGGCTCCGGCTATCTCCCGCCCGACGCGCCGGGCGGTCTGCCGCGCAAAAAGTGTCCCGTCTGCGGGGCGGTGCTCGACTTTGACTATGGCCGCTGCCCGTACTGTGAGCACGAATTCTGATAGCAAATTGTAATATTCTTTCTCATCAATACAAGGAGGACTCGATATGGAGCGTGTCAGCAAGCGGAATTACTACTTAGACATCGCGCAGACGGTGCTTGAGCGCGCGACGTGCCTGCGCCGCGTCTACGGTGCGATCATCGTCAAAAACGACGAGATCATCTCCACCGGCTACAACGGCGCGCCGCGCGGACGCAAAAACTGCGTCGACCTCGGCTACTGCACGCGCGAGCAGCTCAAGGTCCCGCGCGGCGAGCGCTACGAGCTCTGCCGCAGCGTCCACGCCGAGGCGAACGCCATCATCTCCGCCCAGCGGCGCGACATGGTCGGCGCGACGATCTATTTAGTCGGCCGCGACGCGCGCAGCGGCGAGCTGCTGCACGACGCGACGAGCTGTCCCATGTGCCGCCGCATGATCATCAACGCCGGCATCGACGAGGTGGTCATCCGAAGGACGGAGGAGGACTATGATATCGTGCCGGTTCAGAAATGGATCGACGAGGACGACTCTTTATAATTTCAAAAAACGGCGATGCCGTTTTTTGAGAGGGATCACAGCCCGCTGCAGCGCACGCGCCGTAGGCGCGCACGTTTGCGGGCTAAGAAGTATTTTTTCTGACGCACATGTCGTCAGAAAAAATGATTGAAATTCATTTGCGCCGTGCGCGGCGCAAAGTCTGCGACGCTTCTATTTC
Organism: uncultured Oscillospiraceae bacterium; assembly: GCA_934597535.1. GTDB lineage: Bacteria > Bacillota > Clostridia > Oscillospirales > Oscillospiraceae > Hominicoprocola. The sequence goes on from CAKTRT010000026.1 coordinate 12,976, forward strand.
TTTCACCGTCTGCGGACGCGAAAATCTGCGATGCGTTATGCCTGTTTGCCGCCTGGAGGGCGGCAAACAGGCAGTCCTGCTCTTTTGAAACGAAAAAGTGCGGTGCTTATGGCGCCGCGCTTTCTTCTTTTGGGGAAAAATTCTGTAAAACCTTGCAAATACCGCCATAACGGTGGTAAACTGTAGCTAATTACGCCCCGCTTTCATTCGGCGCGGGCAGAAAAGAGGAAAACACTAATGGACAAGAAGAAATTCTATATCACGACCCCCATCTACTACCCCTCCGACAAGCTCCACATCGGCCACACCTACTGCACCGTGGCGACCGACGCGATGGCGCGCTACAAGCGCCTGACGGGCTACGACGTCATGTTCCTGACCGGAACCGACGAGCACGGCCAGAAGATCGAGGACAAAGCGCGCGACGCGGGCGTGACCCCGCAGCAGTTTGTCGACAACATCGTCTGCGGCGAAAAGGGCATTCTCGACCTGTGGAAGCTCATGAATATTTCGAACGACCGCTTCATCCGCACAACGGACGACTATCATGTTGCGGCCGTTCAGAAGATCTTCAAGAAGATGCACGACAACGGCGACATCTACAAGGGCACCTACAAGGGCAAGTACTGCAAGCCCTGCGAGAGCTTCTGGACCGAGAGCCAGTTAGTTGACGGCAAGTGCCCCGACTGTGGCCGCGAGGTCGAGGACGCCGAGGAAGAGGCCTACTTCTTCAAGCTGAGCAAGTACGCTGACCGCGTGCAGCACCTGCTCGAGGACACTGACTTTCTCCAGCCCGCCTCCCGCGTCAACGAGATGGTCAACAACTTCATCAAGCCCGGCCTCGAAGACCTCTGCGTCTCTCGCACGAGCTTCACCTGGGGCATCCCCGTGGACTTTGATCCGGGTCATGTCGTCTACGTCTGGGTCGATGCGCTGTTCAACTACTGCACGGCGCTCGGCTTTATGAACGAAAAGTACGACGACTACGACAAGTTCTGGCCCGCCGACGTGCACTTTGTCGGCAAGGAGATCGTCCGCTTCCACTCCATCATCTGGCCCGCGATGCTCATGAGCATGGGCATGCCGCTCCCCAAGCACGTCTACGGCCACGGCTGGCTCGTGATGGACGGCGGCAAGATGAGTAAGTCCAAGGGCAACGTCGTTGACCCGTATGTGCTCGCCGAGCGCTTCGGCGTGGACGCGCTGCGCTTCTTCCTGCTGCGCACGTTCCCGTTCGGCTCGGACGGCAACTTCTCGAATGAGCTGCTCATCAACACCATCAACGTTGACCTTGCCAACGACCTCGGCAACCTCGTCTCCCGCACGACGGCCATGGTCGAAAAATATTTCGGCGGCACGCTGCCGGAAAG
>CAKTRT010000027.1 GCA_934597535.1 uncultured Oscillospiraceae bacterium
ACGGGCAATCTGCTCGCGGGCGCGCTGGTGGCGTTTCTCCCCGTGCGCGGCGTGCTGACGGGCTTCATGCTCGTCACAGCGGCTGCTGCCGTCGTTGTCATCGGCGGTGGGCGCGAAGCTGTTTCCGCTATTTACAACCGCCAGCAATAATACAATGGTATATATACGGAGGTAACCCATGAAATTCTCTCAGATGCCCTACACCCGCCCCGACGCGGAGCAGACCAAGCAGCAGCTTTCCGCACTGACCGCGCAGCTCAAGGCCGCAAAGAGCTACGAGGAGGCCCGCAAGGTGTTCCTCGCCCAGCAGGAGCAGGCCAAGCACATCTCCACCGCCTCGACGCTTGCGAGCGTCCGCCACTCGATCGACACGCGCGACACCTTCTACGACGCGGAGGAAAAGTTCTGGAACAGCTTCTTCCCCGAGCTGGAGGAGTACAATCAGGCGTGGACGAAGGCGATGCTCGAAAGCCCGTTCCGCGCGGAATTTGCCGAGGAGTTCGGCGATCTGATGTTCGTCAACGCCGAGATCGCGCTCAAGACCTTCTCCCCCGAGATCATCCCCGAGATGCAGCAGGAGAACGAGCTGACGCAGGAGTATGAAAAGCTGCTCGCCTCGGCGCAGATCCCCTTTGAGGGCAAGACCTACACGCTCTCCCAGCTTTCCCCGTTCAAGACCTGCGCGGACGATGAAAAGCGTCTTGCCGCGTGGAAGGCCGAGGGCCAGTGGTACAGGGACAATCAGGCCAAGCTCGACGAGCTTTACGACAAGCTCGTCAAGCTGCGCGACGCGATGGGCAAAAAGCTCGGCTACGAGGGCTACACCACGCTCGGCTACTACCGTATGTGCCGCAACTGCTATACGAAGGAAGATGTTGAAACGTTCCGCGCGGCGGTCGTGAAGTACCTCGTCCCCGTGGCCGACAAGGTCTACCGCGAGCAGGCCAAGCGCCTTGGCAAGCAGTATCCGATGAGCTTTGCCGACAACGCGCTCGAGTTCCGCTCCGGCAACCCCCGCCCCGTCGGCACGCCGGACGAGATCCTCGCGCAGGGCATGAAGTTCTACAGTGAGCTCTCCCCCGAGACCGAGGAGTTCTTCCGCACGATGCTCGACAACGAGCTGCTCGACGTGCTCTCCACCGAGGGTAAGCAGGCGGGCGGCTACTGCACGAGCATCATGGACTATCAGGTGCCGTTCATCTTCGCCAACTTCAACGGCACGCAGCACGACGTCGAGGTCGTGACGCACGAGGCCGGTCACGCCTTCGAGGCCTGGACGAACCGCAAGCGCATCCCCATCGACTACATCTGGCCGAGCATGGAGGCCTGCGAGGTCCACTCGATGTCTATGGAATTCTTCGCCGAGCCATGGGCGGACGGCTTTTTTGGCCCCGACGCGAAGAAGTTCCTCTACAGCCACCTCTCCGGCGCGCTGACGTTCATCCCCTACGGCACGATGGTCGACCACTTCCAGCACATCGTGTATGAAAAGCCCGAAATGACGCCCGCCGAGCGCCACGCCGCGTGGAAGGAGCTGCTCGGCGTCTACATGCCGTGGATGAAGCTCGACGGCGAGATCCCCTTCTACGCCGAGGGCATGGGCTGGCAGCGCCAGCACCACATCTATTCGAGCCCCTTCTATTATATCGACTACTGCCTTGCCCAGACCGTGGCGCTCGAATTCTGGGCGATGATCCGCAAGGATCTCAAAAACGCATGGCAGCACTACATGGCCTACACTGTGCAGGGCGGCAGCCGGACGTTCACCGATCTGCTGAAGGCCGCAGAACTCGAGAGTCCGTTCGATGAAGCGTGCCTGCGCGGCGTGTGCGCCGAAGCGGAAAAGGCGCTGGACGATTTTGACCTTACGGGCATCGAATGATGGAGAAAAAGCGCAAAAAGCGCGGTGAAAACTCGTACCTCAACGATTTTCACCCCAACCTTGCGGGCGAGTATATTTACGGCGGCACGCTCTATGCCTGCCAAGCCGATGCCGGCGTGCTTCGCGCTGCGCAGCGCCGGGTGTGGATCGCCGGCGGGCTACTCGTGCTCTCGGCCGCGCTGGGCGGGTGTATCCCCGCGCCGGGCATGCAGAACCACTTTTATGTCATCCTGCCCTACCTCGGTGAGCTGACCTCCTCGCTCACAGTCGGCTGGGCGCTCGTGAAGCTTGGCCGGGACTGGACGGCCGTGCGCGAATACATCTATGAGCGCACCGTCCCTGCGCTGCCGCGGCGGGCGGCGGCCGCCGCCGTCTTCGCGCTGCTCGGCGTGATCGCCGAGGCGGTGCACCTCGCACTGTCCGCCACCGGCGGACAAACGCTTTTCGCCGTGCTCTATTTCCTGCTCAAGCTGCTTGCCGCTCTCTGTGCGCTGTTTATACGGCGTGAAATATTGCAGACAAATTGGGCCAAAGTGCCAAAAAACACTGATTGCTAAAAATTTTTACTGTACAATAGACCGCATTCTATGTTATAGTGATAAAAAGCCTGTGCTGCCCCCCTCATCGCCGCACAGGCCCATCAAAAAGGGCGTGCGCCCTTTTTGTCCGCGCGAGATCGCGCGGCGCCGATTCCGTGCCACACGGAACTCGCGTTCCGTTGAAGCAAAAAATAAAAAAGGAGTTTGATTCAATGAAAAGAGCACTTGCACTGATTCTGTCTCTGGTCATGTGCGTTGGCCTTCTCGCCGGCTGCGGCGACAAGAAGACCGATGACGGCAACACCGACGGCCAGCCGACGGAAAACACCACGCCGTTGGTCGCGGGCTATGCCGCGTTCAACGAAAAGTTCTCCCCCTTCTTCTCCGAGACGGCCTATGACCAGGATGTCTACGCCATGACCCAGCTGGGTCTGCTCGGCAATGACCGTCAGGGCGCGATGATCCTCAACGGCATCGAGGGCGAGACCAACAACTACAACGGCACCGACTATACTTATTATGGCCCCGCCGACTGCGAGATCGTTGAAAACGCCGACGGCACCGTTGACTACAACTTCAAGCTGCGCGAAGATCTCGTCTTCTCCGACGGTGAAAAGCTCACCATCGACGACGTCATCTTCACCATGTACGTCCTCTGCGACCCGACCTATGACGGCAACTCCACGCTGTACGCTGTTGCCATCGAGGGTATGGACGCTTACCGCAGCGGCATGAGCAAGCGCGTTGACCTGATTCTCGCCGCCGGTCCGGATGGCTATGTCGCCACGGACTATTACACCGAGGATCAGTACAACACCTTCTGGACCGCTTTCAATGCCGGCGGCGAGAAGTTCGCCCAGTCCATCGCTGACTACGTGATGGAAAATTACGGTGCGGCCGACTTCGCTTCCGCTGTTGAGATGTGGGGCTACACCGCCACCGACGCTGCCGACCTGTGGGCCAAGATCGTTGAGAAGTATGGCTACGACCTGTCCGACAGCGGCATCAACGCCGAGGTCGCCACCGACTCCATCACCACTTTCATCTCCAACGAGATCGGCGACAGCTGGAACGAGTACACCGCCGGCGTTCAGACCGGTGAGTCCGCTGCCAACATCTCCGGTATCAAGAAGACCGGCGACTACAGCATGACCGTCACCCTCACTCAGGTCGATGCCACCGCCATCTATCAGCTCTCCCTCTCCGTCGCCCCGATGCACTACTACGGCGATAAGAGCCTGTATGACTACGACAACAACCAGTTCGGCTTCCCCAAGGGCGATCTGAGCAGCGTCCGCGCCAAGACCACCACTCCGATGGGCGCCGGCCCCTACAAGTTCATCAAGTTTGAGGACGGCGTTGTCTACTTCGAAGCCAACGACCTGTACTTCAAGGGCGCTCCCAAGACCAAGTACGTCAACTTCCAGCAGTGCATGAGCGATGACGACAAGCTCAACGGCGTCATCACCGGCACCATCGATATCGCCGATCCTTCCTTCTCCAACGACACGGTCGATGCTGTCACCAAGGCCAACAACGGTGCCGGCATCGATGGTGATGCCATCACCACCGACCTTGTCGATAACCTCGGCTACGGCTACCTCGGCATGAGCGCTGCGACCGTCAACGTCGCCGGCGATCCCGACAGCGAGGCCTCCAAAGATCTGCGCAAGGCCTTCGCCACCGTCTTCTCCGTCTACCGTAACGTTGCTGTCGAGTCCTACTACGGCGAGCGCGCTACCGTCATCAACTACCCCATCTCCAACACCTCCTGGGCCGCCCCTCAGGCCACGGACGACGGCTACAAGGTTGCCTTCTCCGTTGACGTGAACGGCAACGACATCTACACCTCCAGCATGAGCGCCGACGAGCGCTACGCCGCCGCGCTGCAGGCCGCTCTTGGCTACTTTGAGGCTGCCGGCTACACCGTCACCGACGGTAAGCTCACCGCCGCTCCCGAGGGTGCCGCCCTTGAGTATGAGCTGCAGATCCCCGCGGACGGCTCCGGCGATCACCCCGCGTTCATGATGGTCAGCGAGGCCTCCAAGGCTCTTGAGACCATCGGCATGAAGCTCATCATCACCGACCTGAGCGACAGCTCCGGTCTGTGGGACGGCATCGAGGCGCATCAGGTCGATATGTGGTGCGCTGCCTGGGGCGCCACGATCGATCCCGATATGTATCAGATCTATTACTCTGACGTCGCCAACTTCTCCGGCGATCTCGGCACCGGCAAGAACCCGTACGGCGGCCCGAATCAGGGCGGCTCCAACTACATGTACTGCATTGCCGACCCCGAACTCGACCAGATGATCCTTGACGCCCGTAACTCCCTCGACCAGAGCTATCGTAAGGCCATGTACAAGGCCTGCCTCGATACCGTCGTCGATTGGGCGGTCGAGGTCCCCGTCTATCAGCGTCAGAACGCCATCATCTTCTCGACCGAGCGCGTCAACATGAGCACCGTCACGCCCGACATCACCACCTTCTACGGCTGGCTGAGCGAGATCGAGAACATCGAGCTGAACTAATTGCATAATCCCTTACGGACAATAGTCCGGACTTAGTCACCAAGCAGCCCGGCGGTCTTCACCGGCCGTCGGGCTGCCGACTGCACGACAAGGAGCGCTCCGGCCCCACGGAGCGCCGCTTGGTGTGCAGCTGGCATTCCTGTGAGAGAGAGTGAAAAAGCGCTGCACAACAGAACGGAGGTAATTTGCTTGCGAAAATACATAGTGAAAAGAATTCTGATCTCCATCGTGATCCTGTTCTTTGTGGGCTTTATCATTTATGCGCTGATGCGCTGTCTGCCCACCTCGTTCATTGAGAACATGGCCCGACAAAAGTCCATGCAGCCCGGTTCAAAGCCCTTTGACGAGTGGATGGCTCAGCTCAAGGCCATGTACAATATGGATAAAAACATTATCCCCGGCTATTTCGCATGGCTCGGCACCGCCCTGCGCGGCGAGTTTGGCGACAGCTGGCTGTACACGGTCCCCGTTTTGGAAAAGTTTAACGACTGCGTGTGGCTCTCGTTTGTGATGGGCGGTATCGCGTTCATTTTTGAGCTGATCATTGCCATTCCTCTCGGCGTCATCGCCGCGACAAAGCAGTACAGCAAGGCGGACTACACCATTTCCGTCATCGCGCTGGCAGGCATCTCGCTGCCCACGTTCTTCTTTGCATCGCTCTTAAAGCTGATCTTTTCTGTCAAGCTCGGCTGGTTCGACCTCTTCGGCCTCGTTGGGCGCAACTATAACCAGCTCGATGCGTGGGGTCAGTTTCTGGATAAAGCGAACCACCTCGTCCTGCCCATCGTCACGCTGGTCGTCATCAGCGTCGGCTCGCTGATGCGCTACACGCGCACCAATATGCTCGAGGTGCTTAACGCGGACTATATCCGCACCGCCCGCGCCAAGGGCCTTTCCGAGAAAAAGGTCATTTATCACCACGCTTTCCGCAACACGCTCATTCCGCTCGTCACCATCATCGGCGGCAGCCTGCCGGGTCTGTTCTCCGGCGCGCTCATCACCGAGACGCTCTTCGCCATCCCCGGCATCGGCTACACCTCCTATCATGCCATGGTCGGCGGCGATATCCCGTTCTCCATGTTCTACCTTATATTCCTGTCGGTGCTGACGCTGCTCGGCAACCTCATCTCCGACATTCTGTACGCTGTGGTCGATCCGCGCGTGCGCATCGCTTAAGAAAGGGGGAAGATCATGAGCGTTTTTGATTACAATAAGGATCAGGATAACCGCAAGCCGTTCCATGCCTCCGGCATGGCGGAAAACGCGGCCAAGCGCGCGACGGAAGACAATCAGGACAAGTACGCCAAGCAGGACAACACCCCTTCCGGCGGCAATGACGAGCACTACTCCCTCAACGACGACCGCCGCGTTAAGGTCCTCTCCCCCGGCGCGCTCGTTGCCAAGCGCTTTTTCCGCAACCGCCTTGCGGTCGTGGGTCTGAGCATTCTCGTCTTCATGTTCGTTTTCTCGTTCATCGGCGGCCTTCTCTCCCCCTATGGCGAGGATGAATTCTTCTACCGCGACGAGCAGATCAACAAGGAATTCGCCGTCGTCACCGAAAATACCGACTTCCGCTATATGGCCAAGGACTCCTCCCTGTTCGGCTCCCCCGCGCAGGCAAAGGCTGTTCTCGCCATCCAGAAGGGCGACAGCACCTTCTCCTACAGCAACAGCTCCTACACCGTCAAGCAGGAGGGCGAGGATTTCTACTCCATTTCCTGCGGCGGTTCGATGATCGGCCTCGCATTCAAGGATGTCGTCAACTCTTCGGTCGAGGGACAGAAGCTTGATTTTGACTTCGTCTATGCCGCGCTGAAGGCGCACGTCGCGCCGGTCGTAACGGAGGAGCTCATTGTCGATCCTCCTGCCGCGGAAACGGCCGGCTCCGCCGAAGTCCCCGCTGAGGCTCCCGCCGGAGAGACCTTCTCCTTCAACGGTCAGGAATATACCATCGACGAGGACGGTTACGTCCGTCAGGGCGGCACGGAGGTCGCTTATATCAGCCGCTATATCGTGCAGGCCATTATGCCCGATATTTTCCTCACGCGCGACTTCAAGGAAAAGCTGATCGACACCATTGCCGCCGGCGGAACGGAGTTCCTCTATACCGACGAGTCTCTGATCCTTGACGATGATGCCGCTGCTGTCGAGGGCGAGCAGGAGGGCATCGGCGCCATGGACGACGCTGTCGAAACCGACACGCCCGCCAGCGCCACCGCCGAATATATCATTGAGCGCAGCCAGAACCACGCCAACTGGATCATCCGCCAGCAGCAGAGCTCCCGCCAGTACGACAAGTATTCCTACCCCGGCGCCAAGCACTGGCTCGGCACCGACCGCTACGGTATGGATATGCTGACGCGCCTGATGTACGGCGGCCGCGTGTCCCTGATGATCGGCTTCATCGTCATCATCATTGAGACCGTGCTCGGTGTCATCATGGGCGGTATCGCCGGCTACTTCGGCGGCTGGATCGATGACCTCATCATGCGTCTTGTCGATATCTTCTACTGCATCCCCTCCATGCCCATCATCCTGATCCTCGGCGCGGCCATGGATCAGCAGCGCGTGGAGCCCGGAAAACGATTGATCTACCTCATGCTGATCCTCGGCATCCTTGGCTGGGCGGGCATCGCCCGTCTCGTCCGCGGCCAGATCCTCTCGCTGCGCGAGCAGGAATTTATGACCGCCACCGAGGCCTGCGGTATCAGCGTCAGGAGCCGTATTTTCAAGCACCTGATCCCCAACGTCATCCCTCAGCTGATCGTCAACTGCACGATGGGTCTCGGCTCCGTCATTATTATGGAGGCCACGCTCAGCTTCCTGGGTCTCGGCGTCAAGTTCCCGTTCGCCTCCTGGGGCAACATCATCAACGATGTCAATAACACCTACGTGCTGACGACCTACTGGTTCATCTGGATCCCCGCGGGTCTGCTGCTCCTGCTCACCGTTCTCGCCTTCAACCTCGTCGGCGACGGTCTGCGCGATGCGTTTGACCCGAAGATGAAGCGCTAAGGAAGGAGGGCATCAAAAAATGTCGAAAAAGAATAACGACGGCTATCTTTCCGCAAAGGAATCCCGCCGCATCTCCAAGGCAAACCGCAAGATCACCAACGCGCTCGAAAAGCAGCATAAGCGCAAGAATGTGCCCGAGAGCGAATACCTGACGCAGATGAAGGACCCCTCCAACGTTCTCGAGATCGAAAATCTGCACACCTACTTCTTTACCGATGTCGGTACCGTCCACTCCGTGGATGGCATCACCTTTTCCGTTCCCATCGGCAAAACGGTCGGCGTCGTGGGCGAATCGGGCTGCGGCAAATCGGTCACTAGCCTTTCGATCATGCAGCTTCTGCAGCGCCCGCAGGGTCAGGTCGTGGAGGGCGAGATCCGTCTCAACCTCGGCGACAAGGCCTACGATGTCACCAAGGCTCCCGATGTTGTCATGCAGCACCTGCGCGGCAACATGATCTCCATGATCTTTCAGGAGCCAATGACTGCGCTGAACCCCGTGTTCCGCATCGGCGATCAGGTCGATGAGGTCATCGCCCTCCACAACGCTGAGGGTCATGACGAGGAGCAGATCAAGGCGCGCACCATCAAGCTCCTTGAGATGGTCGGCATCGCCAACAGCGAGGGCGTTTACAAAATGTACCCGCACGAGCTTTCCGGCGGTATGCGCCAGCGCGTGATGATCGCTATGGCGCTCGCGTGCAGCCCCAAGCTCATCATTGCCGATGAGCCCACCACTGCGCTGGATGTGACCATTCAGGCGCAGATCCTCGACCTTCTGCGCAACCTGAAGGATAAGATCAACTCCTCCATCATGTTCATCACCCACGACCTCGGCGTCATCGCCGAAATGGCGGACTACGTGGTGGTCATGTACGCCGGCCGCATTGTGGAGCAGGGCACAGCGGAAGAGATCTTTGCCCACCCCGCGCATCCCTACACCATCGGCCTGATGGCCTCCAAGCCGGTCGTCGGCAAGCAGGTCGATAAGCTCTACTCTATCCCCGGCAAGGTGCCCAACCCCATCAACATGCCGGACTACTGCTACTTCAAGGACCGCTGCGAAATGTGCGTGAACGGCTGCGAGGGCGAGTATCCGCACGAGATCTCCCTCTCCCCCACGCACAAGGTCTCCTGCTACCGTTACTATCCGGAAAACCAGAAGGAGGGTGAATAACATGGCAGATCACAAAGTCAACCCGTTTGAGGATCCCAGCTTCACCCCCGTAGAGTATGACCCGCAGTACATTCTTCAGGTCAACCAGCTCAAGAAGTACTTCCCCATCAAAAGCGGCATGATCTCCCACACAGTCGGCTATGTCAAGGCGGTGGACGGCGTCACGTTCAATTTAAAGCGCGGCACGACCATGGGTCTGGTCGGCGAGTCCGGCTGCGGCAAAACTACTACCGGCCGCACCATTCTCCGTCTGTATGACAGTAAAACTGCCGGTCAGGTGCTCTTCAACGGGCAGGAGATCTACGATCTCTCGCATAAGGATCTGCGCGCCCTGCGCACCAAGATGCAGATCATTTTCCAGGATCCGTTTTCCTCGCTTTCCCCGCGTATGCCGGTCGGCGAGATCATCGGCGAGGCTGTGCGCGAGCATAACCTCGTTCCCAAGGAAGAGTTTGATGATTACATCGATCAGGTCATGGACAACTGCGGCCTCCAGCCCTTCCACAAGGACCGTTATCCGCACGAGTTTTCCGGCGGCCAGCGCCAGCGTATCTGCATCGCGCGTGCACTTGCGCTCAACCCTGAGTTCATTGTCTGCGATGAGCCGGTCTCCGCGCTCGATGTGTCCATTCAGGCACAGATCATCAACCTGCTAAACGAGCTGCAGGATCAGTACAAGCTGACCTACCTTTTTATCAGCCACGATCTTTCCGTTGTCGAGCACATTTCCGACACGGTCGGCGTTATGTACCTCGGCAATCTTGTCGAATATGGCGCCAAGGAGGACATTTTCCGCAATCCGCTGCATCCCTATACGAAGGCTCTGTTCTCCGCCATTCCCGTGCCCGATCCGACGGTCAAGATGAACCGCATCGTGCTTGAGGGTTCCATTCCCTCCCCCGCCAATCCGCCCAAGGGCTGCAAGTTCCACACCCGCTGCGCCAACTGCATGAAGTGCTGCGAAGAAGAAGCTCCTGCCCAGCGCGAGATCGAACCGGGTCACTTTGTCTGCTGCCACCTCTACGATAAATGAGAAAGCACGAGCGTATTTACGGGGATGACGACGGCCGCACGATCGCTGACATGAGTGGCGTCGAACCGCAGCCGATGCTTATCCCCCGTATTCGCAAGCGCCGCGACCGCGCGGATTTCAAAGAACCGGACGCGCCCGGGGCGAATGACCGCCCTTGGGACACGAGCGGTGAACTGAGCCGCGAGGAGCGTAACGCCGCCATCGGCGGCGCACTCAAAGCCGGCCTTCTGATCGCAGCTGTCTTCCTTGCCGCCGGTGCGCTGGCCATCCTTGCGATGCAGGCCTTATGGTCATAATAAAAGAGGGATCACCGATCGGTGATCCCTCTTTTTGCACCCCTGCGCGTTCTGAAAGGCAAAAAGTGTTCTGCGGCCATGCGCGATGATATAAGACAAGCTGCGCAAATTCAAAAGAGCATAAAAAGGATAAGATCCAATAAGTTGCGCAAAAAGGAGAAAGCATGAAAGAAGAATAGTTCCCATCCTCTGATAGAATGAAGTCACGGCGCCCATTCTGAAAGGAGACAGCAAACTATGTCCGAGAGAATTGTACAGTTGAATGAGGAAGTAATCAAGGGGCAACTCATGGCATTGGCCTGTCCCCATTGTTGTGTCCCATTCGCGGCTGCACAGACCGATCCCGCAACGTCGCCCCACGCTCCTCTACCCTTTCGGCGCGGGATAGATTATTTCCCTGCGATCTTCTTTCTGCGCTCCAACGATGTGAAAAAAGAGCACCCTCTCGGGTGCTCTTTTTTTCAGCGGAATCAACCGAACAGCGCCATCAGGACGCCGGCCGCGATCGCGGAGCCGATAACACCGGCAACATTCGGGCCCATGGCATGCATGAGCAGGAAGTTGGAGGGATTCTCCTTCTGACCGACGACCTGGGAAACGCGCGCCGCCATCGGAACGGCGGAAACGCCGGCGGAGCCGATCAGCGGGTTGATCTTTTCCTTCAGGAACAGGTTCATGAACTTGGCCAGCAGCACGCCGCCCGCGGTGCCGAAGCCGAACGCGACGACGCCCATGCCCATGATCTCAATGGTCTGAAGGGACAGGAAGGTCGTACCCGTAGCGGTAGCACCAACGGTGAAGCCGAGGAAGATCGTGACGATGTTCATCAGCTCGTTGCCAGCCGTCTTGGTCAGACGCTCGACCACGCCGGACTCCTTGAAGAGGTTGCCCAGCATCAGGCAGGCGATCAGAGGAGCGGCAGAGGGGACCAGCAGCGCCACGAACACGCTGATCATGATCGGGAAAATAATCTTTTCCTTCTGCGAAACCTGACGCAGCGGCTTCATCACGATCTGACGCTCCGCCTTGGTGGTCAGCGCCTTCATGATCGGGGGCTGAATGACCGGCACCAATGCCATGTAAGAATACGCGGCAACGGCGATGGGGCCAAGCAGATGCGGGGCAAGACGGGTCGTGACGAAGATCGCCGTCGGGCCGTCCGCGCCGCCGATGATACCAATGGAAGAAGACTCCTGAGAGGTGAAGCCCATAAACTGGGTGCCCACGTAGGTCATGAAGATACCGAGCTGAGCGGCAGCGCCGAGCAGCAGGGACTTGGGGTTGGCGATCAGGGGGCCAAAGTCGGTCATGGAGCCGACGCCCATGAAGATCAGGCAGGGATAGATGCCAAGCTTGACGCCGAGGTACAGCAGATCGAGCAGGCCAAGACTGATCGTCTGGCCGGCAAGCGTCACGCCATAGGCCGCGGCAGCCTGCTCCGCCTGTGCGACCGCCTGGACCTGCGCAGCAAACTCGCTCATCGTCTCAGTGGAAGCGGCCATGATCTGGCTGGCGACCTCCTGGATAGCGTCCGCGCCGAAGACCTCCTGCGCGCTGGTCAGCAGCTGCTGGAAGTATGGCGCAAGCACCGCGTCCGAAACGCCCATCTCACTCATCTCCGCAAGGAAGGAGGCCGTGATCGGGTTTCCGCCGAACAGATCCCAGTGGACGTGTCCTCCCGCGAACAGGATCTCGTGGAACATGTCCGCACCGGGGAGGTTGGTGCACAGCATACCGAACGCGATGGGCAGCAGCAGCAGCGGCTCAAAGCCCTTCACGATGGCCAGGTACAGCAGGATAAAGGAAATGGCGATCATGATGAGGCATTTCCAGTTGCCTTCCTGACCAAACATGTAGAAGCCGGTCTGCTGCATGAAGTTGATAATAGCAGCCATTTATGTTTCTTTTCCTTTCACAGTTAATTCAGGGGAATGCTGTTATTTAGCCGATGACGCACAGAACGTCGCCGGGGTTGACAGCAGCGCCCTTGGCAACTGCGACGGAGGAGATGGTGCCAGCGCAGGGAGCGAAGATCTCGTTCTCCATCTTCATGGCCTCGAGGATGAACAGCAGATCGCCTTCCTTGACGGCCTGACCGGCGGCGACCTTCACATCGAGGATGGTGCCGGGCATCGGGCTGGTGACAGTGCCGGCACCGGCGGGAGCAGCAGCGGCAGGAGCCGGAGCAGCAGCGGGCGCGGGAGCGGCGGCAGGAGCGGGAGCAGCAGCGCGGGCAACGGGAGCAGCGGCAGCGCGGGAGACGGGAGCGGAAGCCATACGGCTGCCGCCGGCGGCGGACTCGACGGTGACTTCGTAGGTGGTACCGTTAACGGTGACATTGTACTGCTTGATCATGTTTGTTCTCTCCTAAAAATTAAATTAGATTTTTTTGATGTTCACGATGTTCATGCTGCGGGACGAGATACCGACCTCTTCCGAGAGAGCGGCAGTGATCGCGGCCACGATCTCAGGCTGCAGGCCCTGCGGCTTGGGAGCCGGCGCGGGGGCGGCAGCAGGAGCGGCGGCAGCGGCGGCCGGTGCTTTCTCTTTGCCCTTGAGGATCGCACCCATTGCCATGGTGAGGAAAATGATGCAGATCAGGCCAAAGAACACCGTGCCAATACCCATCAGGGTAACGAACAGGCTGCTGTATTCCATTTCTTCCTTTTACCTTTCAATATTGGATTATAGCAAAGCGATTGCGGGAATTGCAAGCGCATATGCACTTTTTGCGCGTTTTTAACGGCTTTTCCCTCCTGCCTTGCACGGCAGGAGGGAAAAGAGACTTTCCTTACTGCACGGAGAGCACGTCGGCAAACGCCTGAATGGCGGTCGCCGCCTGGCCGAAGTCGCGCATCTGCTGGTCGATGCCGAGCTTGATGAAGGGGATCCCAGCGGCGTCGAGCGCCTTCTTGAGGTACGGGAACTCCATCTCCTCGGGATCGCAGAACTGCTGCATGAAGAGCACGAGTCCCTGCGCGCCGGATTCCTTGACCATGTTGGCAACGAACTCACCGCGGCGGTTCTTGCTGGACTGCGGATCGTAGAGCAGGACGTCGTAGTCGGTGTTGGTAAACTGCTCGACGAGAGCCATCATCGGATCGCCCTCTTCGCTTGCATCGGTGCGGAAGGCACGGGACTCATGGGCAACATCGTCCGCCGCGATGGCGACGTTGTTGTCCTTGAAGATCTTGAGCAGCGTCGGGTTGTCGCAGATGATGCCGGAGGTGACGACCTTCACGCCGTTCCACTTGGCGGCGGGCAGCGCCTTCAGCTCAGCGTTCAGGGCTTCGAGCTTTTCGGTATACTCAGCCTTATCCATGAACCAGGCAGCCTTGAGGACGGCCGAGCGCATGATCGGGTCGATCACATCGCAGTGCTCGCTCGCGAGCTTGACGAACTCGCGGCGGGCGGCGCGGGACTTGTTGTAGACCTTGATGGCCGCAGCGATGTCCTCGCTCTTGATCTCGTGACCGGCGATCTTCTCAAG
>CAKTRT010000028.1 GCA_934597535.1 uncultured Oscillospiraceae bacterium
AACAGCAGTGCCGTTGGCGTTGTCAGATCGCCGAGCACCAGCGTATCATTGTCACTGGTGATAATGATACCACCGGACTTAAACCCAATCAGCGCAATGAAAAGGCCGATGCCCGCGCTGATGGATATTTTTACGCTTGTCGGGATCGCGTTGACGACGATCCGCCGCAGCCCGATAAAGGAGATCAGAACGAAAATGACGCCCTCAATAAAAATGACGCCGAAAGCGACCTCCACCGTCATGCCGGTCGTATCCACCGCGCTGAGAATGGCGACGGAGCTCATCCCCGGCGCCAGACAAAACGGACGGTTGGTGTACACCGCCATGGCAATGCTGCAGGACATGACCAGCAGGATGAGCGCTGTCAGGACCGCGCCCTTTGGCAGTCCTGCGCTGCCGAGCATATTGGGAATGGTCGCCAGCACATAGGACATCGTGGCAAAGGTCGTTACTCCCGCCAGCACCTCTGTGTGCAGGTCGGTGTGGTTCTGTGCGAGATGGAATCTTCTTTCGCAAAGCTCATGGAAACGGGACATACCGCCGTTCCTCCTTTTTCGCATCTCCTGCAGCCGCTCACAGTATATCAGAGATGCCGATATTTGTCTTTTTTTGTAAATAAAGTTTGAATTTTGAAATTAAATAAAGCAGACGAAGCGCTGCTCCGCCTGCTTTATTCTCAGTGCCGAATTGCAGGATCATCCGCCGCAACTGTCTGGTACAGCGTTGCGGGGCGTCCCTTGTTGCCGTAGACGTAGGTCTGGCGCAGAAGTCTGCGCGCGCAGAGATAGTCCAGATATTTTTTGATCGACACGCGGGAGAGCTGCGTCCGCTCGGCGATCTCCTGCACGCCAAATGCCGTGCCGGCCTCCGGAAGATTTGCGCAGACGCATTCCAGCGTTTTCCGTTCGATGCCCTTTGGCAGCGCCGCAACATGCGTCTGGCGCCCTGCGCTCTCCGCTGCGGCCAGCAGATCGACCTCGGTCTGCTCAAGCACCTGCTTGTGCATCAGCTGTGAACGCTGGCGGAACTTGTTCAGCGCCAGCTGAAGGCGGTCGAAGGAGAAGGGCTTGATGATATAATCCACACAGCCCAGCCGCAGCGCCTCGCAGATCTGGGCGCTGTCACGCGCGGCGGAAATAATGATGACCTCAGCTGTCTGCCGTGCAGCGCGCAGCTGGCGCAGCACCTCCAGCCCGTTTGCGCCGGGCAGGAAAATATCAAGCAGGACAAGATCAAAGCTCTGCTCCCGCACGGCGGTGAGCGCTTGTGCCGCATTGGCCGCCATTGCCGCGACGAAAAAGCCCTCCTGTTCCAAAAAGGCTGCATTCAGCTTTGCGACCTGCGGATCATCCTCCACGATCAGGCATCGGTACATACGCCATCCTCCTTTGTATGGTACGGAATATGCGCAACGAACTCCGTTCCGCTCTGCGCATCACTCACTACGCTGACATAGCCGCCGTGGCGGCCGCACGCCTGCCGCACAAGATGCAATCCGATGCCGTTCCCGTTTTCTTTGCTCGTCACCCCATAGTCGAACAGCACCTCTCGCAGCTCCTGCGGAATTTCCATTCCGGAATCCCACACAGCGATCATAATATCTCCGGCAGATTCGCGGATCTCCAGCGTGACGATCTGCATCGCGCAGCCCTGCACGGCGTCAAACGCGTTCTCCAGCAGGTTTCCGAGGATTACCACCATATCCTGCTGCATCTCCACGGTAAGCTCGCTTTGCAGCTCCGTGCTGTCTGTCAGGATCAGATCGACCTTCTGCTCCGCTGCGCGGTCGTATTTGCTCATCAGAAAAGCGGAGAGAACGGGGTCGCGGATCTTCTGCGAGAGCGACTCCATCTCGCGGCTGCGCAGATGGACCAGTCCGGAGATATACTTATCCAGCTCGTCATACTGCTTTTCGCGCAGCAGGCCGGATACCACCTGCAGCTTGTTGTTGAACTCGTGCATCTGTGCCCGCAGCGCCTCAATGTAGGTTTTTACGCCGGTGATGTCCTCCGCAAAGCGGACGATCTCCTGCTTGAGCCGGAAGGTAACGAGAAGACTCCGATGCTGCGGCTTGTCGATCTTGATGGGAATAAAGCTGACATAATAGCTGTCAGAGCCGATGCGGCACTCGCTGTCGTAATGAGGCTCGCTTTGCAATACTTCATCAAAAGAGAGCCATGGGAAAACATCGGAAAATGTCTGCATCGCCGCTCTATCAAGCGATGTGTTGAGGAGCTCCTGTGCCGTTTTATTGGAATGAATGATCTCGCCCCGCTCGTTGACCGACAGGATGCCGTCGCGCACAGCGTCGATCAGCGCTGTGCGCTCGACCAGCAGCTGCGCGATCTCCACCGGCTCCAGGTTGAACATGCTGCCCTTGATGTTGTCGGTCACGTCCCAGACGAAGATCAGCGCGATGATCATGACAAGGATCGTCATCGCATCCAGATCGCGCTGCGCCTTGGCGGTACCGGTATTTCCCGCGTCGTACTCCAGCATGGCAAGCACACGCCCGCAAGGCGCGCCGAGACTGTCGAGGATCGGACTGACCGCGTAAAGCGCCTGACTGCCCGCTTCCCCATACAGCTGGTAGCTGCGCTCACCGGCGGGCGCGCTGCGGTAAGCCTCCAGCACTGCGGGATCCATGCGCTCAGCCTGTGCGCCGCAGCGCACGCTGCCATCGGCAGCGAGCAGCAGGAGCGCCGTGCAGTTGCTGCCTTCCTCTGTTTTTTGCAGGAAAGCTTCCAGTGCCGCGGGTTCTGTGTCTGCGCTGCGTACCTCGGAGGCGATAGCCAGCTGGTAGGCAATGTCCATCAGCGCTCTGCCGTCCGCCTCGGTCATGGTCGATTGCAGGCTCATGGAAACGGGATATCGGTTTAACAGCAGGATCGCAGCGACCACAGAACAGACCAGCAGTGCGATTTTCGTGCGCAGTTTCATCTTAAAAAATCCCTCGCATCCAGATAGCGTAGATTACGCTGGCATTATACCAATTTCGGATGGGTTTTGCAATCGGTACCGATGGGAGGGCAAAAGCTTCCTGAAAATTTCCGCAAGCAAGACTGCCGTCTGTCGCTCAAAATACCTTAAAGCGGGGAAAAGCCCCATGACACGCGCGGCATTTGCGCTGGAAGTTATGGAAGGCCTTGCGCCCGAGATCCTGAAAAAAGGTCTGGGTCACGCCGATCATTCATCGCTGCCGGCGTCTATACACGGGTTGGACCGGATGCAATGGGGGAGCGCCATTGCTGACATGCTACTGACAAGGCATGGAAAGAGCAAAAAGAAAGGCCCCTGAAACCGCGACGGTTTCAGGGGCCTTTCTGGTGCGGACTACTGGACTCGAACCAGTGACCTCATGCGTGTGAAGCATGCGCTCTAACCAGCTGAGCTAAGCCCGCAAATGGTGACCCGTACGGGATTCGAACCCATGTTACAGCCGTGAAAGGGCCGTGTCTTAACCACTTGACCAACGGGCCATATGAGTCACGGGATGCTTTCGCATCCCGTGCTTCTGGTAGCGGCACCTGGATTTGAACCGGGGACACTGCGGGTATGAACCGCATGCTCTAGCCAGCTGAGCTATGCCGCCAAATTTTCCTGCTCGACAGGACAAATGACACTATAACAAATCTACCGGCGTTTTGTCAATAGTTTTGCCAAAAATTTTCTGCTGATTCCCCAGAAAGCGGGATGCGGATGAAAAAGAGACGAAAAGCGCGGGAGGGACGCGTCCCTCCCGCGCGGAGCTTATCCAACGACCCTGCGGCCCTCCGACCAGACGGAGACGATGTTGTGTCGGTGCATCATGTAGATCGCACGCTCAAAGCGCTCGCGCACGGTGAGCGCACGGGTCGGTTCGATAAAGTCGGAATCGTCCACAACGATGGCGTGCAGCCTGTCGCCCACGGCAAAGTGCCCCTGTGCGCCGAAGTAGCGGTGGCCGCTGGTGCTGCCGAGATAATACGCCTCTGGCACGGTGAGGAAATCCTCCGACCAGTCGGTCTCGATGCGCTTGATCTTGCTGGCGCGGATGGACATGGTCACGACCTTGTACATTGGCAGCAGCGCACCGCCGGCAATATCCGAGCCGAGCGTGACCCAGATGCCCTGCTGCAGCATCTCGCGCACGGGTGAGACGCCGGAGCAGAGGTTGATGTTCGAGCCGGCGCAGTGCGCTACGACGACCCCGTGGTCACGCATGGCGGCGCATTCGCGCGCGTCAGAATGGACGCAGTGCGCCATGACGGTGTGATCCTTCCAGAGGCCGTATTTGGCGTAGGTTTCCCAGTACTGTGCGCAGTCGGGGTGCAGCTCCCTGACCCATGCGATCTCGCTGCGGTTTTCGGAAAGGTGCGACTGGATGTACAGCCCGCGCTCGTTGGCGAGCGCTCCAAGCCATGCCATCAGCTCGTCGGTACACGAGGGGGTAAAGCGCGGCGTGAGGATGGGCTTTACATACCGGAAGCGCGCGCATTCATCCAGCCAGCGCAGCGTCTCGCGTTTGCTCTCCTCGGTCGTTTCCTGCAAATGCGCACTGCCGTTGCGGTCCATGTTGACCTTGCCGACATAACCTGTGACGCCTGCCTTTTCCAGCTCCTCCATCAGGATAAGCGTCGCGTCGGTGTGGAGCGAGGAGAACATACACACACGTGTCGTGCCGTTGGTGATGAGGTCGCTCGCAAGGCGACGGTAGGTGCGGCGGGCAAAGTCAAGGTCGGCAAAGCGCGCCTCGGTCTCAAAGGTATAGGTGTTGAGCCAGTCGATCAGCGGCAGATCCATGCCCATACCGAGCATGGGATACTGCGGCGCATGCAGATGCATATCGACAAACGACGGCATGATGAGCGCGCTGCCGCAGTCGATGATCTCCGCGTCCGCGCCCTGCGGGACCGTTTGCTCCACGCTGAGGATGCGCCCGTCATCATCAAGCACAAGGCAGCCGTGCGCTGCGGTTTCAAGCGTGCCGAGCGTTGGGGCGGAAACGAGATCGCCCTTGAGGATCTTCATGAAATTCACTCCTTACAGAAATGTGCAAAAGAAAAAGCGCCCAGCCTGAGAAGTTCTCCTCCGGCTGAACACTCATAGCAGGATCTTTGGCGACCCCGTAGAAACTTTCGCGCCATGCAAGCGAAATTATATGAGTCCTTTTTCTGTTTTATTCAGGATAGCACAAAAAAATGAAAATTGCAAGCATCATTACCCGCGGCGGCTGCGCGGCATATCCGCGGCGGCGGGCGCATATGCTCTGCGTGAGGTGAGGACGATGCCAAAGAAGAGGACAAGACAGCTTGTGCGCACAGCCTGTTCGCTGGCCCTTGCGGGGGCGACGCTCTGGGGGGTGCATGCCACAGCTCCGGCCGGAGACGCCGAAAGCGCGCTGCGCGCGCTGCGGCAGAGCGGCGGCGTGAGCCTTGCGCTGCTGCGCATGGAGCGCGGGGCGGAGCCGGACGCGCTGAGCATTCCGGCCTCCCTTGCGCTGCATATGACACCGCTGCTGCGCGAGGGAGGCACGGAGATCACGCAGGCATGGTCGAGCGAGCTGGAGCAGCCGCCGGAGGACACCGGCGGCGAGGCCGAGGCACAGGAGCGCGAGGGCACGGTGCTTTCTCCGCCGCGCGGGACGGAGGAGGTCACGGTGACGGAAAACGGTGTGGCGGCGCGCACGCTCCGCCCCTCTGACCCGGCGGGCTATACGGTGTTCGGCAATGTGTACATCAACAACGGCTCAGATGCGCCGCTGGACAGCGAGATGCTCTCCGGCGGGTACGCGGCGGCGCTCAATGCGGAGGGGCCGCAGGTGCTTATCATCCATACGCACGGCACAGAGAGCTACACCATGCCTGCCGGCGAGGAATACGAACCGACGGATACCTTCCGCACGCTGGATACGGACTGCAATATGATCCGCGTCGGCGATGAGATGGCGCAGGCGCTGACCGATGCGGGGCTGAGCGTGGTGCATGACCGCACGCTTTACGACTATCCGCACTACTCCGGCGCGTATGACCGCTCGCTTGCGGCCATTAGAAGCTACCTTGAAAAATATCCCTCGATCTCATTTGTGCTGGATGTACACCGCGACGCAGTGGAGGACGGAAACGGAAACCAGTACAAGCTCCTGTGCGGCGAGGACAAAAGCGCGGCACAGATGGAGTTTGTCATTGGTTCGAACGGCGGCGGACTGAGCCACGAGCAATGGCGCGAGAATCTCAAGCTCGCCTGCGCCGTGCAGCAGACGCTGTACAAGGACTACCCTACCCTGATGCGCCCGGTCACCGTGCGCAACTCCCGCTATAACCAGCACATGACGACAGGCTCTCTGCTGGTCGAGGTCGGGACGGCGGGCAATTCGCTCGAAGAGGCGGTCAACGCAGCGAGGCTTTTTGCCGCCGGCTTTGCTGAAACGGTGCAGAGCGGACGCGCCTTGCCGGAATAGACGGAAAGTGGCGGCAAAACAAAAAATTCTTGTCGTACTTGCCATGTTGCTTTCTGCACAAAAATCCTGTTTAATAGTAGTACTATTTAACGAGGAGGGGTTCAACCATGCAGCAGCTTCAGGAGCGCATTCGCCGCGAGGGCAAGGTCCTGCCCGGCAATATCGTCAAGGTGGACGGCTTTTTGAACCACCGCGTCGATACAAAACTGCTTGGGGATATTGCGGACGAATTTGCGAAATTCTTCGATGTCAGCAAGATCACAACAGTGTTGACTGCGGAGGCGAGCGGTATCGCTCTGGCTACGATCTGCGCTCAGAAATACGGTGTGCCCATGCTGTTTGCCAAGAAGGCAAAGAGCGACAACATCGAGAGCGGACTGTACCAGAGCGAGGTTTTTTCTTATACCTACAAGAAAAAGGTCACGCTGCTGGTCTCGCAGGAATGGCTGAGTGCGGCGGATCGCGTGCTGATCATTGACGACTTTATGGCCAACGGCTTTGCCGTGCAGGGCCTGGTCGATATCGTGAACGCGGCGGGCGCGAAGCTTGAGGGCATCGGCATCGCCGTGGAAAAGGGCTTTCAGGGCGGCGGCGACCGCTTCCGTGCCAGCGGCATCCCCTACAAGGCGCTCGCCGTCATCGAAAAGGCGGACGAGAACGGATTTATTTTCCGCGAGGAATAAACTTCAAAGAGAGGCTGGCCAGATGGCCGGCCTCTCTTTTTTCAAAAGAAAATCGCGCTCTGCCGGTATTGTCTGTCAGGGCGCCTCGCAGTAAAACAGGATGTCGGCCTTGCCCTCCTGCTTTGTGTGACGGTAGACGTTCGTGTCGAGGCCGCTGATAAAAAAGCCGGCGTGCAGATAGAAAAGGCAGGCCCCCGGGTTGTTGTCCTGACCCTGCGTATAAAGACCGCAGTAGCCTTCCTGAACAGCGAGCTCCTTTGCTTTCTGTATCAGCAGTTTTCCGATATGCTGTCCGCGGTATTCTGTGCTCACCTTCAGATCGTACAGGTACATATACTTGAAAAAGCCGGGCTGGAGGATCGCCAGTCCGATGCAGCGCTCCCCGTCGTAAGCGCCGAGGAACACGCTGTCGCTCATGGCCTCATAATCGTAGTTTTCATCCGGAAAACACATCTCCGTTATCTCTTCAGGCGCATAGCGCCGCAGCGCTCAGTTTCATTGCCCATCATGGTAGGACAGAACGATCCTGCCGAACATGCGAAATGGCTCGTTGGGGAGCCGGATGTCCTCTTTGTGCTGCGCGTCGATCCTCCTGATCTCGATCATCGTTCTGCCTCCTTGAAAAATGCTGCGGGAAAGGCTGCGCCGGATGCCTCTCACATCCGGTACAGCTCCGGCCGCCTGTCATGGAAGACGGGGACGGCTTTCCGGAGAGGGGCGATGCAGGAAAGATCTAAGCCAGCGGTGACGATCTCCTCTTCCCCGCCGCCCTGCGCGAGGACCGCGCCCAAAGGGTCGATAATGCGCGAAAAGCCGCCGTACAGCACGCCGTCCCGCTCGCCGCAGGCGTTGCAGGAGACGACGAAGAGCTGGTTTTCGATGGCGCGGGCGGCGGTGAGCGTCTCCCAGTGGTACTGGCGCGCCGCCGTCCACTGGGCTGGCAGGAACATGACCTGCGCCCCGCGCAGCGCGAGCGTGCGCCACAGCTCGGGAAAACGCACCTCATAGCAGATGAGCAGCCCGCAGCGCACGCCGTCGAGCGTGAAGGTGACAAGGTGGTCGCCGGGGGTGTAGACCTCGTGCTCGCCCATCGGCGTGAAAGGATGCGTTTTGTCATATTCGGCAATGCATGCGCCCGCGCGGTCGAAGACGCAGGCGGTGTTATAAATGCTGCCGCCGCGCCGGTTCGACACGCTGCCCGCCACGATGTTGACGTTCAGCTCGCGCGCAAGCGGAGAAAGACGAGCGCGCACGGCGCCTGCATCTTCATCGCACGCCGCGGCAAGATCGCCCTTTGGCATAAAGCCTGTGTTCCATGTTTCGGGCAGGACGACCGCGTCCGGCGCATGCTCCTCGACGGCGCGGCGGATCAGCTCTTCTGCGTGGTCAAAGTTTGCCTTGCTCTCGAGCGGGCGCATATTCATCTGGATCACGCTGACCTTCATGGCGCTATCCTCCAAAATGATGTTTTCCCCATTATACGAAAATTCTGCGGACATTGCAACACACAGCAAAAAAGGACGGCAAAGCCGTCCCTGCTTGTAAGACAGTAAAATCAAATTTCCTGGAACAGGCATGATTGCGGTCATGCCTGTTCTGCTTTCAGCAGCTCATCTACGGAAATGCAGCCCACAAGGCCGTATTCGATATGCGCCTTCTGCCTGCGCTTACCGCTGGACTTGTCAGGCGCATCCACATAGGCCGCCTTGGCAAGCCCTTCGATTTGCGTCTCCGCCTGCGCGGGTGCTTTTGATACAGCAGCAGCGATTCTTCACTCTGCATACGGAGCTTCCCTCTGCCATGGAAAGTGAGTCAGGGATTTTTCGGCTCACGGCGTTCAGGCATATCCGGTTTTTCCTCATATCCGCCGATCGCCACTTGGCGAAGGTAAGCGCTCATATTCTCCATCCCGAGCTGCGCCATCCTCGTTTTTATCAAGCCGAGTTCTCTTTCATCTACGAAGAATTTGACCTGTATCGGTCGCTTGCGATTCCTGTTGTCTGGCATAAATGCTATCCTATCCCTGTTAATTTATCTCTTGTCCGTAGTGAAAAACTTTACAGTGTCTGTTGGATTCTTCAATTCGGTCTTGAAGAATTCCGGATACATTTTAATGTCCTCATCGAGTGAAGCCCACACCAAGTGTTCTTTGCTGTTATCCTCCATAAAGCTTTCACTGATCGGCGCAAAAGCATCAGGCACTTTCATATAGAAGAAAAGCGAAATCTCATAAATCAGCTTGTTCCGATTGGAAGGTGCGTCGCCATAGAAATAGTTTTCATGCACAAAGCCAAGGCGGTCAATTTCCATCTGAACGCCTGTTTCCTCCAACACTTCACGGACGACAGCCTCTTCTGCTGTTTCACCGAATTTTACCCTGCCACCAACGGAGTAGAGATAGTCTCTGTCATTGCCAACCATCAAAAGCTTTCCGTCCTTCATGATGATCGCGCCGACACGAATATTCAAAATCCCATCGTCACAGACTACGCACATATCTTTGTTCATGGTTCTTTCTACCTCCGCACACAGTTTCAGTGTTGTCATTCTTGCTTTTATCAAGCCAAGTCCTTTTTCATCTACGAAGAATTTGACTTGTATTGGCCGATTCCAGTTCCTGTTGTCAGGTATGACTTACCCCTCTGACTTTAGAATATGTTCTCGAATTACTGCTTCATGCTCTTGACAATAGGCATAGCTGCTTCGCATAAAATCTTCAATATTCTGGCTTCTGTACATAGCGTCCAATGTGTTAAGAATAGGTTTCCCATCTACCATCATATCGAAGAAATACGGATAGACACATCCACCGTTTTCTCTCGGGAAATATGGGTTGATGGAGCTGAGCCGCTCATCTCTCATCACGGATTCGACCACCATTTCGCTCAATATCCATTTGAGCGAGGGACGCTCATATTCGTTGTAGTTATCTCCAAACAACTGGTTCCATACATAGAACCAAACAAAGTGTATGATCTCATGTATTCCACCGCCAATGGCACCCTTTGCGCTGTTCAAATAAAATGTGTCATAGCAGTGCTCTTTTAGAAAACGCGGCTCAATAGGGTTCAAACTCAAATTGCAGCGCAGGTCATTAAAAAGGCCTGTGCAATCTATGCCGAAAGCCTCTGATAAAGCAGCTGTAATCTGCGCTTTGCAAGCGTTCCAGTGATGAGAATATGAGGTTACTTTCTCGTCAATTGTGTTCTCCAACTCAGCATACGCGGCCCTCATGGTACGTTCAATGTAGTCTCTTCTTTCTGCAACTGGCAAACTTGCAGCGAATGTCCTGTCAAGCTGCGGATAGAAATGGTATAAAGGTTCGGACCAGAATTCAGCTTCTCCTTCGGTCTGAAAATGCATGATACTCTGAATCATATAATCGACACCGGGATTTATAAATGTAACTTCCATAAATCGTTCACCTCTGTGTCCTTTCCTCGTATATCTTTCTCAACTCGGTATTCGGTGTACCAAACTTTCACTTCTCATGTAATCTGATCCAAAAGGCCGTACTCAGTAACTGTTTCAGAATATATCTTTGTGTTTCCGGTCAAAACGAAATCAGCATACGCCGACGGGGCATTGCGGATCAGGTCACCAAACGTGCCCACTCGTTTGTGTGTACACACAGTATAACACAGCAATCATTCTATTTTCAATAGGCGCGACGGAAGCTATCGCCATTTAGCAATATTATTTTGTGCTAAAATCTGATTTTTCGATTCTAACAGTGTCAATCATACTCTGCATCGAAATACCTATCTATCGACTTTACGGTTTTGAGGGGTATTTTGCTTGACCGCAAATATACGCACTCTCCGGCGAACGGCATTCACTGTTTCACAAAGGAAGTGCATGAGAGCGATAACCATTCACTTTTTCATTATTCATGCTTCACAGTGCAGAAAACGGGTGATTTCCAGCCATTTGATGCACAAAAGCAGACGGCGCCCAGCTGAAGCTGAGCGCCGCCTGTTTTGTTGTCCAATCCTGCTTGGCAGATGCCGATTTTGTAGTTTTCTCAAATTACTGTCCTATCGGCGCATGGCAGCCGTCCCTTTTTACAATAGAAAAACTCAGCAAGACTTTTTCGACAAACTGGCTCAAAAAACTGACAACGTCAGTTTTTTGAAGTTCTCAATGCGCGTATCGCATTGAGAACAGCCAGTACCATCACGCCGACGTCGGCGAAGATGCCCATCCACATGTTCGCGATACCGATGGCGACGAGCAGCAGGCACGTGAGCTTCACGCCGAGCGAGAAGACGATGTTCTCGTACACGATGCGGATGCACTTGCGCGAGATTTGGATGCCCTTGGCGATCTTCATCGGATCGTCGTCCATCAGGACAACATCGGCGGCTTCGATGGCGGCGTCAGAGCCCATCGCGCCCATCGCAATGCCGATATCCGCGCGGGAGAGCACGGGCGCGTCGTTGATGCCGTCGCCGACGAAGGCGAGGCAGTCATCCTTGCCCTTTTCACCCAGCAGGCGCTCGAGGCGCGCGACCTTGTCGCCCGGGAGCAGCTCTGCGTGCACTTCGTCGACGCCGAGCCCCTGCGCCACGTGATCGGCGACCTTCTGAATGTCGCCCGTGAGCATGACGGTCTTCTGCACGCCCGCGCGCTTGAGGGCCGCGATGGCATCGCGCGCGTCGTTCTTGACGACATCGGAGATCACGATGTGGCCGGCGTACTCGCCGTCGACCGCCATGTGGACGATCGTGCCGACGCTGCGGCAGTCCTGCCACTTGACGCCGAGCTCATCCATGAGCTTGCCGTTGCCCGCGGCCACACTGTGGCCGTCCACGGTCGCGACCACGCCGCGGCCGCCGCGCTCTTCGATGTCCGTCACGCGGGAGCGGTCAAGCTCGCCGCCGCAGGCCTTTTGCAAGCTCTTGCTGATCGGGTGCGAGGACGCGCACTCGGCGAGCGCCGCGTATTCGAGCAGCTTGTGCTGCTCCATCGGGCTGTGGTGCACGGCGCTGACCTCAAACACACCCTGCGTGAGCGTGCCGGTCTTGTCGAAGACGACGATCCTGGTTTTCGACAGGGCTTCGAGGTAGTTCGAGCCCTTGATGAGAATGCCCTCGTGTCCCGCGCCGCCGAGGCCCGCGAAGAAGCTGAGCGGGATGCTGATGACGAGCGCACAGGGGCAGGAGATGACAAGGAACGTGAGCGCGCGGTAGACCCACACGCCCCACGAGGCGGGATTGCCCATCAAAAGATTGATGACCGGCGGAAGAATGGCCAGGGCCAGCGCGCTGTAGCAGACCACGGGCGTGTAGACGCGGGCAAAGCGGGAGATGAACGCCTCGGAGCGGGACTTGTGCGAGCTGGAGTTTTCCATCAGCTCCAAGATCTTGGATACCGTGGACTCGCCGAAGGCCTTCGTGGTCCTGACCTTCAGAACGCCCGTCATGTTGATGCAGCCGCTGATGACCTCGTCGCCGGTCATCACGTCGCGCGGGAGGCTCTCGCCCGTCAGCGCCGCGGTGTTGAGCGTGGACGCGCCCTCGACGATCTCGCCGTCGATAGGAATTTTCTCGCCCGGCTGGACGGTGATGACCGTGCCGACGGCCACGTCGTCGGGGTCGACCTGCTCGAGCTTGCCGTCGCGCTCAATGTTCGCGTAGTCGGGGCGGATGTCCATCAGCGCCGTGATGTTGCGGCGGGACTTGCCGACGGCGTAGCTCTGGAACAGCTCGCCGATCTGGTAGAAGAGCATGACCGCCACGGCCTCGGCATAGTCGCCGCTCTTTTCATAGATGGCGAGCGCGATGGCGCCGATCGTGGCGACCGCCATCAGGAAGTTTTCGTCGAACACCTGATGGTTGCAGATGCCCTTCCATGCCTTGCGCAGAATGTCGTAGCCGATGGTGACATAGGCGGCGAAGTAGAGCACGGTGGAGACGATCATCGGCATGGGAATGAATTTTGCCGCGAGGAACAGCACCGCCGCGATCAGAATGCGGAGAAGCATCTTTTTCTGTTTTTTCGTCATGGAAATGACCTCCTTTAAGGGGGGATTTGAACTATAGCTAAGAAAGCGCCCCGGCGCCATCGTCCGGGGCGAAGGGAGAGCTTGTCTTAGAGATAGATCTCGCAGTCGTCCTCGACCTTCTTGCAGTTATTGAGGACGGCCTTCATCACGGCCTTGGGGTCCTGACCCTCGGCGAACTCGACGGTCATCTTCTGGGTCATGAAATTCACGACGGCGTCGGCAACGCCCTCGGTCTTCTTGGCGGCTTCTTCCATGAGGTTGGCGCAGTTGGCGCAGTCGAC
>CAKTRT010000029.1 GCA_934597535.1 uncultured Oscillospiraceae bacterium
ATCGGCCGCAGCGACGGCGAAGTCATGCGCTTCTGCCAGGCCTTCATGACCGAGTTCCATCGTCACATCGGTCAGGACATCGACTGCCCCGCCGGTGACGTTGGTGTCGGCGGCCGCGAGGTCGGTTATCTGTACGGTCAGTATCGCCGCATCGTCGGCGCTGCCGAGTTCGGCGCCATGTCCGGCAAGGCTGTCTGCACCGGCGGCTCCATCCTCCGTCCCGAGGCGACCGGCTTCGGCGCTGTCTATTATCTGCGCGAAGTCCTCAAGCACGACGGCAAGGGCATCAAGGGCCTGCGCGTCGCTATGTCCGGCTACGGCAATGTTGGCTGGGGCATCATGAAGAAGATCGACGAGCTCGGCGGCAAGGTCACCTATTTCGCCGGCCCCGACGGCTACATCCACGATCCGGATGGCGTCTGCGGCGAAGAGAAGCTCAACTTCATCCTCGAGATGCGCGCCAAGGATCCGATGCACTGCAAGCCCTATGCCGATAAGTTCGGCGTTGAGTTCGTCGAGGGTCAGAAGTGCTGGGGCGTCAAGGACGTTGACGTTTACATGCCCGCCGCTACCCAGAACGATGTCAACATGGAGTGGGCCAAGAAGATCGCCGAGTCCGGTGTTCCTTACTACATCGAAGTCGGCAACATGCCCACCACCAACGATGCTCTGGCCTTCCTGATGAGCCAGAAGCACCTCACCGTCGCTCCTTCCAAGGCTGTCAACGCCTGCGGCGTTTCCGTCTCCGAGCTCGAAATGGCTCAGAACGCTCAGCGTATCTACTGGACCGCTGAGGAAGTCGACGCCAAGATGGAAGCCATCATGAAGAACATCTACGATGCTTCCGTTGAGGCTGCCGAGCGTTACGGCCTGGGCTACAACCTGGTCGCTGGCGCCAACATCGCCGGCTTCCAGAAGGTCGCCGACGCCATGATGGCTCAGGGCATTTTCTAATCGAAAATTCCTAACACAACAAGAAAAGCAGCACCCGCAAGGGTGCTGCTTTTTTCTTTTGCTTTCAGGTGTTGTCGCGGCTGATGGGCTTGCGGATCAGCAGCGCGAGCAGCGCCTTTTTGCTGAACGGGCAGAGCGGATAGAGATAGCCCTTTCCTACGACCGGCTTTGTCGCCGCCAGCAGCGCAGCGATCACAAGGCAGCCAAGCACAAGGCCGATCCAGTCCAGCGCCCCGATCAGCAGCAGGAGCAGGAGCCGCAGCAGCTTGAAGGCGTAGCCCAGCTCGTAGCTCGGCTGGGCGAAGTTCGCAATGGCGACAAAGGCCATATACGCCAGCACCTCCGGCACCAGCCAATGCGCCTGCACGGCAAAGTCGCCGAGCACCAGCGCGCCGAGCATGCTGAAAGAGTTGGAAAAGACATCCGGCGTGTTGAGTGAGGCGAGCTTCAGAAGATCAACAATGAACTCCGCAAGCAGCAGCTGCACAAGGATCGGCACGGAGTAGTCGCTGTCGATGGCAAGAAACTCCAGCCCTGCCTGCGTGCGCGCGGGATCCTTGACCAGCAGATACCACACGGGGGTGATGAACATGGTGAGCAGGAAAACGATGAAGCGCAGAATCCGCAGGTATGTCCCGATCAGCGGCGGAAAATAAAAATCGTTCGACTCCTGCACAAAATCGAAAAAATGCGTGGGCAGGATCATTGCCGCAGGCGAATTGTCCACGAGCACGATGATGTCGCCCTCCATCACACAGGCCGTTGCAGCGTCTGGCCGCTCGGTATAGCGCACCTTGGGAAACGGGTTCCACCACTGGCCGCGCCCCATCATCGCCTCGGCAATGCTCTCCTGACTCATCGAGATGGAGCGAACGTCGATGGCGGCCAGCTTTTGCCGCACCTCATCAAGCAGCTTGCGGTCGACCTTGTTTTCGAGATAGCACAGCACGACGTCTGTGCGCGAACGGTCGGTGACCTTGTGACCCTCAAGCGTGAGCTGCGGGTCTCGGATGCGGCGGCGCAGCAGCGCTGCATTGGCCACAAGCGTTTCGATAAAGCCATCGTGTGCGCCGCGCAGCACCTTGCCCGACGAGGGTTCCTCCACGCTGCGCGCGGGGTACTGCTTGGCGTCGATCAGCGCGCAAGCTTCATAACCCTCGACGAGCAGCAGTGTCTTGCCGAGAAATACGCTCGTCACGGCGTTTCTGACACCAGTCTCGGCGTTCACCTCGCTGAAAGTGATGTAGCGGTCGATGAACTGCTGCATGGTATGCGCGTCCTCAACGGAATCCAGCGCCAGCCAGAAGCTCAGCATCCGCTCAATGACCGCGTCATCGCCGTAGCCATCCACGATCCACAGCCGCGCGCGTTTTCCGCCGACCATCATGTCGCGCGCGATCATGTCAAAGCAGCGTCCCACACCGAGAAGTTCGTCCAGCGCACGGACATTTTCCGCGTAATTTGCCGATAAGGTCTCCATAGCCGCCTCCCGCCGCATGATTTCCTGCCATAGTATGGGCAAAAAGGCGGCAAGCTATGCCTGCTTTCCCTCCATGCCGTGCAGAGACGCGAGAAGGGAAGGGGCATTCTCTTTTACAAAAGAGAATGCCCCTTTATCGTGCTGCCACGGAATGCAGGACGTGCATCACACCTCTTTATCGAAGTAGAAAAATGTCTCGTCCTCGCCGCTCTTACGCATGCAGGAGGAGAGCATCCGGTACGATGCGTCGTTCTCCTTATAGCATTTGGCGACAATATGGCTCAGGTGCCGGTCGTACAGCCCCCAATCCGCCAGCGTGCGGAAGGCCTCGGCCCCGTAACCGCAGCCCGCATATTCCGGCGCGATGCGGCAGCCCTCCTCCGCGCCGCCGCGGCCGTCGAAGCGGTAAAGCAGCACCTCGCCGATGCACTTGCCGTCCAGACGCACAGCAAAGTTGACGGCGCGCTTTTTGGCAAAGTCCTCGCGTGCAACATCGAGGAAATAGCTCTCCAGATCTTCGCCCTTCCAATCGGCGCGATAATCGTAACCCCACCATTTATTGCGCTCGTCGTTCAGGCACAGGGCGTTGTAGGCGGCGCGGTCCGCGTCGGTCAGGGGCGAAAGCGTCAGCCGTTCGCTCCGGAGCGTTGGGATCTCCGTCAGGCTTTCCAGCTCGTTTTTCACATCGAAGCAGTACTTTTCCGCCAGCTCGCACGGCAGATACTGGAGCTTGGAGGTGCGCAGCCCCTTATCGCCCGCATCGTCCTCGCGGTTGATATAGCGCACGCCGTCCACCGCATAGCAGCGGGCAAACTCCTGCACCGTCGCGGGATACACGCCCTCGTAGCCGTAGAGCGCCTTCTCGATGTGGATATGCAGCGTCTCGCCGCAGCGCTCGGCCATGGCAAGCGAAAGGAGACGCCCGTCCAGCTCCATGCCGCCGACATAGAGCCATGGCTTCCCCGTCAGGCGCAGCATCGACTGCGCGAGCTTCAGCTCGCGCTTCGCGCTCTCGGAGGTCTTGCCGAAGACCTCGCCATAGTCTTGCCAGAACTGCCCGATCAGCGGCAGATCATCCTTCCCAAGCGGGTGGAAGTGAGCGTCGGGATAAAGCTTGCGGAACTTGTTGACATGATTGCGCTGACCGCTGTAATGGCGGCCGGGAAATTCGCGCAGATCGTTTGCCTCGTAGAGATAATCGCGCCATGAGCGGGGATTGTCAAGATGAAAGTGCGGGTAACGCAGCAAAAGCTTCGGCGCTTTTTCGTGCGGCACAACGGAAAGCTCCAGCGCGATGCCGGCCTCCACGCAGTAGCCCTCGATCGCGCGAAGCGCAGCGTCCTCGTCCCCCTCGGGGCCGGGGACAGGGTAGTCAAAGCAAGGCTTGCCGTCGATGCAGTTCTTTACGATCAGGCAGCCGGCAGCCTCAGCGTACTGCGGGCGCAGATGCCCGCGCCACATCAGCTTGACGAGTGCGGAATATTCGCACAGACGGTAATTGCAGTCCTGATAATAGCGGCGCAGATGCGTCAAATCGCGCTGCGAAACGGGGCGAAAGCTCAGCATGGGATCCGGTTCTCCTTTGCGTTGTGTAGTCTTTTTATTTTACCCGCTTTTTGCCCGCATTACAAGAGCCATCCCTCACAATTCCGCAAGGGACGGCTCCTGAAAATATTTCATGGCTCCAGCTCGGCAAGCACGCGCTGCGTACAGTCGATGAACTGCTGCAGGGCGGGCGAGAGATTTTCCCCCGCGCGGCGCGCCATGCCCAGCTCGCGCGCGGACGCAGGTTCCACCGGCACGAGCAGCACATTCTCGCCGTGGCCGCGCAGCGTCAGCTCCGTCATCATGCTCAGCCCCAGCCCGTGCGCCACCATGCTGATGACTGTGGGATCGTCCACGGAGGTGGAGAGCACGTGCGGCTTTACGCCGACACGGTTGAAAATGCGCATGATATCCTTATCAAAACCCTGCGAGGGCATGATGAAGTCCCGCCCGTCGAAATCCTTCAGCGGCAGGCTCTTGCGGCCGTTGAGCGGATAATCCTCCGGCAGCACGGCATACATCGGATCGTCACGCAGATGGATCCATTCATAGCCGCTCTCCTGCTCCTGCCGGCTGACAAAAATGATGTCCATCCGCCCCTGCGAAAGCAGCTCGTAAGGACTGCCAACGTGATCCGCCATGCGGATATCGACATCCACATCCGGGCGCTCCTCGCGGAAGCGGTGGATGATGCTCGGCAGCCAGTGCGCAGCCATGCTGGCATAGGCGCTGACGCGGATGATCTCGCTGCGCGAGGACGCGACCTGCGCGATGGTGCTGTCCAGCCTTGCGTTGGCCTGCAGAAACTCGCGGATGGCAGGCTCCACACGCTCGCCGTCCTTCGTCAGCCGTACGCCGCCGCGCCCACGCTCAAGCAGCGTGAAGCCGACCTCGCGCTCAAGGGAATTCATCATATGCGTCAGGCCGGACTGCGTGTAGCCCATGACCTCAGCCGCCTTGGTAAAGCTCCCAAGGTCCACCGCCATCAACAGGGCCTCCAATTTTTTACTTTCCACAAAGTATGTCCCTTTCATTAGAAATTCTCATGCATTCATTATAATACGTCGCTTTACTATTTGCAAGCATGATTATATAATTTACGAAATTTCATTGCTGCGTGTCAATGAGATGACGGCACTATGGCGTCCGGCTGCGGACACTTCCTGCCGCTGCAAAATATGAGGAGAGAGATTTTATTATGGAAAAGAAAAAAAGTGTCGGCTTTGCCAGCAGCATCGGCTTCATTCTGGCCGCCGCAGGCTCCGCAGTGGGCCTCGGCAACATCTGGGCGTTTCCCTACAAGACTTCGCAGAACGGCGGAGCCGCTTTCGTGCTGCTTTACATCGCCTGCGTGATCTTCATCGGCTTTGTCACGATGCTCAGCGAGATCTACCTTGGCCGCCGCGCCGCGGCAAACCCCATCAGCGCCTACAAGAAGGTCGATAAGAACCTCGGCTGGTGCGGCCTGGTGGCTATCATCATCCCCACGTTCATCACCTGCTACTACGCGGTGCTCGGCGGCTGGACGACCAAGTTCGCCGTCAACTCCTTCAACGGCAACGCAGGTATTCTGAGCACGTTCTCCGTCAACACCGGCGAGGTCATCCTCTACACGGCTGTTTTTGTCGCCATTGCCGCGATCATCATCGCCTGCGGCGTGGAGGAGGGCATTGAGCGTATGTCCAAGGTGCTCATGCCGATCCTGTTTCTCATCGTCGTCGGTGTGGCGATCTATTCCCTGACGCTGGGTGATGGCGTTGCCGAGGGACTTGCGTTCTACCTCAAGCCCGATTTCTCCGACATCACTTTCAAGAGCGTTCTCGCCGCAATGGGGCAGGCCTTCTTCTCTCTGTCGCTCGGCATGGGCATCATGATCACCTACGGCTCCTACACCGGACGTGAGATCAACATCGTCAAATCTACCGCAATGATCTGCCTGTTCGATACGCTCGTCGCACTGCTCGCGGGACTTGCCATCTTCCCCGCCGTCGCGCACTTCGATCCCAGCCTGCTCGACAGCAGCAGGGGCGTGGCGCTGATCTTCATCATTCTTCCTCAGGTGTTCGACTCCATGGGCTTTGCCGGCAAGCTCGTCAGCTTTGCTTTCTTTGTCATGGTCGTCATCGCTGCGATCACCTCCGTCATGTCGCTCATTGAGGTGGCTACACAGTTCGTTATCCAGAAGTTCCGCGCCAACCGCAAGGCTTCGGCGCTGATCGTCTCCGTCGTCTGC
This sequence comes from uncultured Oscillospiraceae bacterium, assembly GCA_934597535.1. Classification (GTDB taxonomy): domain Bacteria; phylum Bacillota; class Clostridia; order Oscillospirales; family Oscillospiraceae; genus Hominicoprocola. The sequence goes on from CAKTRT010000029.1 coordinate 6,213, forward strand.
TTTATCGTGTCCATCCCCGTTGGTATCTCGCTCGGCCACGTCGCCATTCTGGAGGAAAGCTCCCCCACGCTCTTTGGCCTTGATTGGCTGACGTTCTTCGACGAAGTCACCAACACGGTGCTGATGCCCATCTGCGCGCTGCTCTCCTGCATTGCCGTGGGCTGGTACATCAAGCCCGAAAATGCCGTCGCGGAGATCGAAAGCGAAGGCACGGCAATGGCGCCGTGGCTCAAGCGCTTCTACAGCGTGATGATCCGCTACATCACACCCCTGCTGATCGTCGTGGTCGAGATCGGCGGCCTTGCTTCCGAGATCGAAGCGGGCAATATCGCCGTTGTGGTCTTTGCATATGCGCTCATCGCCGTGTGCATCGCTGCGTACTTTGCGTTCTTCCGCAACAGCTATACCGGCACCAACGCCGACGAAAAGCTCAAGAAGTAAACTTGCCTGTATCTTAACGCTGTGTCCGCCGCCTTTACGGGCGGCGGACTTCTTTTTCACACCGCAGACGCATAGGATAGGCTCTGAGGTGATGACCGTGAAACGCTGCCATGCGCTGCCGCTATTACTGCTGCTCACATTGCTGGGATTGCTCTTCTGTAAAGACCGTACCGCTGCCGTATCCGCGGCCGCCGGTGCACCATGTATCGCCCTGACTTTTGACGACGGTCCCTCGCCGCAGACGACGGAAGCACTGCTGGACGGATTGAAGGAACGCGGTGCGCATGCCACATTCTTTCTCATCGGCGAGCAGATCGCAGGCAACGAGGCGCTTGTGCAGCGCATGAAGGAGGAGGGGCATCAGGTAGGCAACCACAGCTTTACCCACGTGCGGCTGGATGCGGCGGGCGATCGGGAGCTTGCGGAGATCGCCGAAACCGATGCCGCACTGCGCGGCCTGCTGGGCAGCGGTTCCTATTGGATCCGGCCGCCATGGGGCTTTTCAAGCGACGCCCTCAAGCAGAGCGTCTCCGTCCCGCTCATCTTCTGGACGGTGGACACGATGGACTGGAGCGTGCGCAGCCGTGACCTTGTGGCGCACTGCATCGTCCAAAACGCGAAGGATGGCGATATCGTCCTGCTGCACGACCCTTATCAGACGAGCGTGGACGCTGCATTGCAGGCCATCGATACGCTCAGCGCGCAGGGATACGCTTTTGTTACGCTCGAGGAGCTGTTCGCGCGCGCCGGCGTCTCGCCGGAGGAAGGGCATTTCTACCTGCGTGCAGACACGGAGGTGGCGTGGTAACAGCTCTGCCTTTTCCTCTTTTTTTGCAAAAAACGCGAAATTAGGACTTGCAATTTGCAGAAAGATGTGTTACTCTATCTAAGCTGATGTGAGCAGCAAGTCCGATCCGGGTGTGGCGCAGTTGGTAGCGCGCTTGACTGGGGGTCAAGAGGCCGTGAGTTCAAGTCTCGCCACTCGGACCATGCAGAGTGTCCTTATAGGATCTGAGTATCCTGTAATGGACACTCTGCTTTTTTATTTCCTGAAAAGTTCATACCGAAAGGCGTTCAATGAGACTTTGGCGCCATCAAATTTACCGTATTTGCCCTATTTGCTCAACGGCAAAACGCACGCACTATCCATATCGACGCTTTCAATGGCGATTTTTCCGTCTACTTGCGTATAAGGTTCTTTGGCGCTTACAAATCCATGCTCAAACTTCAAATAAACAGTCCCGTTTTCACAAGCGATATCGTTCACGACCGTATCATGTAAGCTATACGGCATATTTATTTGCTGCTTAGATCTTGTTGCCATTTTGCGTCTCAAAATTCCGATTTGATGTCTCCCTCATCCCCTGTCGAAGTGTACCGTCCAGCCCTCGAAGCCGTAAAACGGCGAGGAGACCGTGGGCGTGAGTCCTTCAACAAGTCCCTCGGGCGTGAGCACCGAGAGCGATTTGAACGCGATGGGGGCGAAGGGCACGCTTTGGCCGAGATAACGGCAGAGCGCCGCGGCGCTTTGTTCCGATTCTTCCGCAAGAAAGGCGTCCAGCAGCGTTTCGCACGGCTCGTCGGCGTAGCCGCCGTAATTCAGCGCGCCGCCTGAGCGCACGAGCGCGGAGATGTCCCAGTCGGCCGTCAGCCGCACCTCGCCGAGATAGAGGTCGAAAATGCCGCTCTCGAGCGCCGTGAGATAGTCGCTCCACGGCAGGGCGCGCACGGTGACCGTCAGCGCGCCTTGCGTCAGCATGCGGCTAAGATAGTCCGCGATAGAGACCTTGAACGAATCGCCCTCGTGAACGAGCAGCGTCAGCGTGCGAGGGCGTTCGGCCGTGATGCCGGCGGTCTCCAGCGCGGTGGAAAGCGACGGCGCGGCCAGCGCTGCGGAAAGCTCGGCGGGATAGACTGCGCTGCCCGGCACGATGGGGAAGCGCGCGGCCTCCGCGTGGCCGGCAAGGTAGCCGGTGACGATCGTGGCGCGGTCAAACGCGCCAGCGATGGCAGAACGGAGCGAAGCGTCGGACAGCGGCGCGCGCTGCGTGTTGAAGCCAAGGTAGATCATGTTCGCCGTCGCGAAGTCGGTGAGCGCCGTATCCGCGCTGCGAAGGTCGCCCGTGCCGCTTGTCAGGTCGGCCGAGAGCAGGTGCACCTCGCGCGAGGAGAAGAGATAGGAGGCGGTGTCGGCGTCCTTGACGGCGCGGAGCTCAATGCGCTCGAGCGGCAGTGATTTGCCCTGCCACCACTCGCCGCTGCGCTGAAGGTGCGCACCCTCGCTGTCGGTGACGTAAAGGTACGGCCCGGTGCCGAGCGGCACGGCGGCCTTTTCCGAGCCGGACTTGACGATGGGGATATCCAGCAGCGCGGGAAAGGCACTGCTGGCGCGCGAAAGGGTGATGACGAGCGCGCCGCTGCTGGTACGCATCGAGACGACGTTTGCAAAGCGCGCGCCGTAGCGCTCGCTTTCCGAAGCCCGGCGCAGCGCGGCCAGCACATCGCTTGCCGTCAGGCTGCTGCCGTCAGAAAAACAGACGCCCTCGCGGATGGAAAACGTGTAGACGGTGCGCTCATCGTTGCACGTATAGCCGCTGCACAGGACCGGCTGCGGAGAAAAGCGCCAGTCCAGAGCAAAGAGCCCCTCGTAGAGCAGTGACCCCACCGTCTGCTGCAGCCCGTCGGGACAAGTGATGGGGTCGAAGCTGGCGTTTTGCAGATACGGCAGAGCAAAGGCTGTAATGGGGCTGAGGGCGGAGTCCTCCTGCGCGGCGCCGCCGTCTGCGGGGGTGTCTGTCCAGAAGTCGCCGCCATCGTCGTCCGGTTCGTCTGCGCTCCAGCAGCCGGAGAGCGAGAGCGCGAGCGCAAGCGCGCACAGCAGCGCGAGAAACCGGCGCGTCATCGCGCCGCCTCCGTCATGCAGATGACCGCCGCCATGCCGCCGCGCCTGTCGCCCATCGCGCGGTGCGACCAATAGCGCTCGGGATGACATTTGGTGCAGTCGGGGTGCACGTCGATATGCGAGGGGTCGATCCCCGCGCGCAGCAGCCACAGACGGTTGATGCCCTTGAGGTCGATGTGATATTTTTCGCCGCGCTGCTCAATGCGCTCATCCATTGCGGGATCGAGCAGGGCAAAAAACTGATCGGCCACCTCCTGCCCGACCTCAAAGCAGCATTTGCCGATGCTCGGGCCGATGGCCGCGCGCAGCGTGTACGGCTCGGCGCCGTAATAGCTCATCATCGACACCGCCGCCTTGAGCGCGATGCCGCTCGCCGCGCCGCGCCAGCCGGCGTGCACCGCGCCGATGCAGCGCGAGGTGGGGTCGTAGAGCGTGATGATGCAGCAGTCTGTGCCGTAGACGAACAGGGGGAGATCCGTTTCATTCGTGATGAGCGCGTCGGCATCGTAGGGGCGGTCGTTCCAGAGGATCCTGCCCGCATCTTCCGTGCGCGCCACGCGCACAAGGTCGGAGTGGATCTGGCGGCAGCCGACGGCACGGTTCGCGTCAAAGCCTACGGCTGCGCCGAGACGGCGGTAGTTTTCCAGTAAGTTTTCGCTGCGGTCGCCTTTGTTGTCGGCAAAGTTGAGCGAATCGTAGGGCACGGGACTCACGCCGCCGTGCCGCGTGGTGAAGGCATGGACAGTGCCGCCCGCGGCGGAGATAATGTCGGATGTGTCGTAGATGAGACCGTTTACGCTGTGTTCGGTGAAAGACATCAAAAGAGCCTCCTTTTTGTTTCCCCAAAAGGGGGTGGGTTCTTCGCGCGCTGCGCGGGATGATAATGCAGCGCTGGACGCTGCTGCCGGTCAAAGGGGGTATTCTCTTCTCGAAGAGAATACCCCCTTTGTATCCCCCAGAGAAGGACGAGGGGAGGCCCCCTCGACCCCCGACATTGCAGGCGTGCAGCTTGAAGGGCTGCACGCGCTGCGCAATGGAAGTGCCTGCGTGGCGGCATTGCTTCGCTCGCCGCCATTGGGCGTGTGCTAGACGATTTGTGGCTGCTCCTACTATCCGCTGCCGCTCTGCGTACTGTGTTAAAGTGCGGACTGATCGCCTTCTATCGAAAATGCGCACATTCCTGATAGTGCGCCCTGCGGCGAGCGAAGCAATGCCGCCTCGGCAGGCGGTAGCAAGTTTGTAGAAATTTGTAGTAGGCGGTGATTGCTGAGACTTTCGATAAGATTCGAGAGCGGCAGCGAAGATAGAAGTAACCCAAGTCGTATAGCAGCAAACCTGAGCAGGCACTTCCACTCCGGAGGCATTGCACTCCTTCAAGCCCGAGACTGCCGCTCGAGCCTTTCTCTGGGGGTTCCAAAGGGGGTGTTCTCTTCGAGAAGAGAACACCCCCTTTGAGCTCCGTCCCCACAGGCCGTGGGGGAGAATTTCTATCACTTACAGGTGATGCTCATCTGCCGCAGCACTGCTTATATTTCTTCCCGCTGCCGCAGGGGCAGGGATCGTTGCGCCCAATCTTCTGTACCTTGCGGGGCTGCTTTTTCACCGTACCGTCGCCGGCGGTGGTGGCGACCAGCCCCTCGGCCACGCGCTCACGCTTGACCTCATTTTCCGTCTTGATGCGTGCGGAGAAGATGCGGCGCACCGTTTCGTTCTGGATGGCGGAGATCATATCCTCAAACATCGTGAGGGATTCCTGCTTATAAACGTCGATGGGCTTGTTGTTGCCGTAGGACTGCAAGCGGATGGCCTGGCGCAGCTCGCTCATCGCGTCGATGTGATCCATCCAGTACTCATCGACCACGCGCAGCAGCACCACGCGCTCGAGCTCGCGCATGATGGGCGAGGTGACGGCGGCCTCCTTGGCCTCGTAGTACTTCTCGGCGGCTTCATAGAAGCGGTCGGTCAGATCGTCGGCGGAAAGGCCGGAAAGGGAAGAAGCATCCACAGCGCCGCGCGGGAAGTACGTGCCCTCGCAGCTCTTGAGCGCGTCGGCGCGATGCTCGTCGTCGGTCTTGTCGTGCTCGCCGAAGGCGAAGGCGACCTGACTTTCGATGCTGCTTCTCAGCATGTTCAAAACGGTCTGCTTGATGTCCATGCCGTCGAGCACCTGCTTGCGCTGGCCGTAGATGATCTCGCGCTGCTTGTTCATCACGTCGTCGTATTCGAGCGTGCTCTTGCGGTACTGGAAGTTGCGGGACTCGACGCTCGTCTGCGCGTTTTCAATCGCCTTGGAGAGCGTCTTGTTTTCAATCGGCGTATCCTCGTCGAGGTTGAAGCGCTCCATCAGGTTCGTGATGCGCTCGCCGCCAAACAGGCGCAGCAGATCGTCTTCAAGCGAGAGGTAGAAGCGCGTCTCGCCCGGGTCGCCCTGACGGCCGGCACGGCCGCGCAGCTGGTTGTCGATACGGCGGGAATCGTGGCGCTCCGTGCCGATGATGAAGAGGCCCCCTGCCTCGCGGACCTTGTCCGCCTCACCGCTGATCTCTTCGCGGTGCTTTTCAAGGGCCTTGGCGAACATATCGCGCGCGTCGAGGATCTCCTTGTTGTCGGTCTCGGCGTAGCCGGTCGCCTCGGCGATGAGCTCGTCGCTGAGACCCGCCTTGCGCAGATCGGTCTTTGCCATGTACTCGGCGTTGCCGCCGAGCATGATATCGGTACCACGGCCGGCCATGTTCGTTGCGACCGTGACTGCGCCGAGCTTACCGGCCTGCGCGACGATCTCGGCTTCCTTTTCGTGGTTCTTCGCGTTTAAGAGGTTGTGCTTGATGCCCTCGCGGGAGAGCAGGTAGGAAAGCTTTTCGTTCTTTTCGATCGACACCGTGCCGACCAGCACCGGCTGGCCCTTGGCGTGGCACTCTTTTACCTGCCTGATGACGGCGCGGTACTTCGCGGCCTCGGTCTTGTAGACGACGTCGGGGTCGTCGATGCGGGCGAGGGGGCGGTTCGTCGGCACCTCGATAATGTCGAGGTTGTAGATCGTGCCGAATTCCTCTTCCTCGGTGAGCGCCGTGCCGGTCATGCCGGAGAGCTTGTCGTAGAGACGGAAATAATTCTGGAAGGTGATGGTTGCAAGCGTCTTGCTCTCTCGCGCGACCTCGACGTGCTCCTTGGCCTCGATGGCCTGATGCAGACCGTCGCTGTAGCGGCGGCCGAACATCAGTCGGCCGGTGAACTCATCGACGATGACGACCTGGCCGTCCTTGATGACATAGTCGATATCGCGTTTCATCGTGCCGTGGGCCTTAAGAGCCTGGTTGATGTGGTGCGCGATGGTGGAATTTTCGGGGTCGGAGAGGTTCTCAAGGCCGAAGAATTCCTCAGCCTTTTTCACGCCGCGGGCGGTCAGCGTTGCGGTCTTGGCCTTTTCATCGACGATGTAGTCGGCCGTTTCGTTCACATCTTCCTCCTCCTTGTCATCGCTCTCAGTGATGACCTTTTTGCGGAAGGTGCGCACAAGGCTCTCCGTGCGGGAATACAGCTCTGTGGACTTCTCGCCCATACCGGAGATGATGAGCGGCGTGCGCGCTTCATCGATGAGGATGGAGTCCACCTCGTCCACAATGGCGAAGGCGTGCCCGCGCTGGACGAGCTCGCTTGCGTAGATGGCCATATTGTCGCGCAGATAGTCGAAGCCCATCTCGTTGTTCGTGCCGTAGGTGATGTCGGCGGCGTAGGCCTTGCGGCGCTC
>CAKTRT010000030.1 GCA_934597535.1 uncultured Oscillospiraceae bacterium
GAGGGACGGCGATCTCCGCCGTCCCTCTCATATTTTGCGCGAGCATGACTGTAAGCCGGGTTCTGTATTTGACAGTCATCTATCTACGCGCCGCGTTGCCGCGGTACTCCAGCCACCCCGGGAGCGGTCGGGCCAACCTATTGCTCCCATACCGGTGTTGCTCCGGATAGAGTTTACAGCATCGGACACTCTCGAGCCGACGGGTGCGCTCTTACCGCACCTTTCCATCCTTACCTGAGATACTTGCATACCTCGGGCGGTCTATTTCTGTTGCACTTTTCCTCAGATCGCTCTGGGCGGGCGTTACCCGTTATCCTTGCCCTGTGGAGCCCGGACTTTCCTCACAGCGGGCCTTTCGGCCTCGCCGCGCGACTGTCTGTCATACTCGCACAACTATTTTAGCCCATGGCGCGGGGCTTGTCAACGGAAAATGCATTGCTATTTTGGCGTTCCTGCGCTATACTATATATTGAATTTGTATGTGCAGACGAAAGGATGAACGTCTATGACGATACAGGAATATCTATCCTCCCTGCGGGGAAAAACAGCGGCAGTGCTCGGCATCGGCGTGAGCAACACGCCGCTCATCGAGCTTTTGTGCCGAAACGGTGTGCAGGTCATCGCCTGCGACAAAAAGAGCCGCGAGGACTTAGGCGAGCGCGCGGAGCAGCTCGAAGCGCTGGGTGCGCACCTGCACCTTGGAGAAGGCTACCTCGATGATCTGCGCGCGGACGTTGTCTTCCGCACGCCGGGTATGCGGCCGGACGTTCCGGCGCTGCTCGAGGCAAGATCGCGCGGCAGCGTTGTGACGTCGGAGATGGAGATCTTTTTCGAGGTCTGCCCCTGTACGGTCATCGGCGTGACGGGCAGCGACGGCAAGACCACTACGACGAGCATCATCGCCGAAATGCTGCGCGCGGCAGGGAAGACCGTCTACCTTGGCGGCAACATCGGCCACCCGCTGCTGTGCGACGCAGAGAAGATGCAGCCTGAGGACTTCGCGGTCGTGGAGCTTTCATCGTTTCAGCTGCTCGATATGAAGCGCTCGCCGCACATCGCGGTGATGACGAATCTTGCGCCGAACCACTTGGACGTGCACAAGGATATGGACGAATATGTCGCGGCGAAGGAGAACATCTACCTCCACCAGCGCAAGGACGACATCGCCATTTTCAACGAGGACAACGACATCACGCGCAAGCTCTCGAAAAAGGCGGCAGCGTGGACGCGGCTCTTCAGCCGCCGCGAAGAAGTCACGGACGGCGCGTTCCTGCGCGGGGATAGTATCGTCCTGCGCCGCGGCGGGCGCGAGGAAGCGGTCATGCAGCGTTCCGACATCCGCCTGCCGGGTATGCACAACGTCGAAAACTACCTCGCCGCCGTGACAGCGCTCGACGGCTTGGTGCCTTACGAGGTCATGCGCGAGACCGCGCGCACCTTTGCCGGCGTCGAGCACCGCATCGAGCCGGTGCGGACGCTCCGCGGCGTGCAGTGGTACAACGATTCCATCGCGACCAGTCCCACGCGCGCCATCGCAGGGCTGAATGCGTTCGATGAAAAGGTCATCCTGCTCGCGGGCGGATATGACAAGCACATTCCCTTTACACCACTTGCGCCCGAGGTGGTAAAGCACGTCAAGCTGCTTATTTTGTGCGGCGCGACAGCGGACGCCATCGAAAAGGCCGTGCGCGAGTGTCCCGACTATCACGCCAGCCCTGAGATCGTGCGCTGCGAGAATCTGGAGAACTGCGTAAAGACCGCTTACGAGCGCGCGGTGAGCGGTGACATCGTGACGCTCTCGCCCGCGTGCGCGGCGTTCGACCAGTTTGCGAACTTCATGGAGCGCGGCAAGGCGTTCAAAAGGCTCGTCATGGCGCTTCCGGAATAGGGAAAAGCCCGCACGGCATAGGCTTCACTGGAATCGGGGTGAGGCTCTGTGCCGAAATGGAGATACAGGAGACTTTCAGGAAAGAAGCGAGCGCTGCTGCTGGTGCTGTTTTTGCTCGCGGCGCTGCTGGCACTCGCCGCCGTTGCGATGACGCATCTAAAGCCCGTGCTCACGTCGCTTGCGACGGCGCGCGTGTCGAACACGGTCAACGGCATCGTGACCGCCGCCGTGAACGAGACGATCTACAGCGGCGGCGTGGACTACGACCAGCTTATCTCCTTTGAAAAGGACAACGAAGGCAAGATCACGGCGGTCAAGAGCAACATGGCGGAGTTCAACCGTTTGCAGTCCGCCATCATCGACGAGGTGCTCGAAAAGCTCTCCGAGGTGACGACGAAGGAACTCTCCGTGCCGGTCGGCACGCTGCTCGGCTCGCCGTTTTTGGCGGGGCGCGGGCCGCTGATCCGCGTGCGGATGCAGTCGGTCGGCTCATCGAGCGCGCATTTTGAAAACGCGTTCACGTCGGCGGGCATCAACCAGACGAAACATCAAATTTACCTTGTGGTGGACGTGTACGTCAGCATCCTGCTGCCGGGCTTTTCCACCACAACGAAATTCAGCAACACCTATTCCGTAGCTGAGACGGTCATCGTCGGATCCGTGCCGGACAATTACACTTATTTCAGCAATGGGGCGGACATGGAGCAGAACGCGGAAGATTACATCATGAACAACGGCTGAGCGCCTTTTGCGCACCGCCGGAGAGAGGGAGCGCACTATGGACAGAAATATCCGGATCGATGAGATCGTAACACGGCTGAACGCCGCCTCCGACGCCTACTACGGCGGGCAGGAGGAGCAGATGACGAACTACGAGTGGGACGCTCTGTTCGACGAGCTGACCGCTCTGGAAAAAGAGACCGGCTATGTCCGCCCCGACAGCCCCACGCAGGTGACGAGCCATTCGGGCAGCGAAATGGACGGCGAGGGGGAGAAGGAGGCGCACGAGTACCCCGCGCTCTCGCTCGCCAAGACGAAAAAAGTCGAGGAATTGCAGGACTGGGCGGGCGAGCGCGATATCTGGCTCTCATGGAAGCTCGACGGCTCTACGCTCGTGGCGACTTACGATGGCGGCGCGCTCACGCGCGTTTTAACGCGCGGCAATGGCACGGTCGGCACGAACATCACCTATATGGCGTCCGCCATCCGCGGCATTCCCGCGAAGATATCCGACAAGGGCCACCTTGTCGTGCGCGGCGAGGCGACGATCTCCTATGCGGATTTCGAGGCCATCAACGACACGCTCGAGGACGCGGACGACCGCTACGCGAACCCCCGCAACCTCGCTGCCGGTACGCTGGCGCTCGACAAGACGAATCTCGATAAGGTGAAAGAGCGCAACGTGACGTTTACGCCGTTCACGCTCGTCCACACAGACGAAACGATCCGTTCGTGGGGCGCGCGGATGGACTATCTCGATCAAATGGGCTTTACGACCGTCGAGCGCGAGCGCACGAGCGCGAAGGATCTGCCCGATGCCATCGCGCGCTGGACGAAAAAGGTCGATTCCGGCGAGATGGGCATCCCCGTCGATGGCCTTGTCATCACTTACGACGACACGGACTACGCTGCGACCGGCAGTGTGACGGGCCACCACGCGACGCGCGCGGGCCTTGCCTACAAATGGGCGGACGTCTCCGCCGACACGGTGCTCGACCACATCGAGTGGTCGTGCGCAGCCTCGACCATCACGCCGGTTGCGGTGTTCGACCCCGTGCAACTCGAGGGAACGACCGTCACGCGCGCGAGCCTCTGCAATGTCAGCGAGCTTGAGCGCCTCGGCATCGGCGCGGACCGCAAGACAGAGCTTCGCATCATCAAGGCCAACAAGATCATCCCGAAGTGCATCGCGGTCGTCAAGGCCGAGGGCAGCTATGAAGTCCCATCGGCCTGCCCTGTCTGCGGCGCGGCGACCGAGGTGCGCGTCAGTCCGGTGAGCGGCGTGAAGACGCTGCGCTGCACCGACCCGAATTGCCCCGCCAAGCACTTGAAGCGCTTTGTCCGCTTTGTGAGCAAGGGTGGGCTTGATATCGACGGTCTCTCCGTACAGACGCTGCACGAGTTCGTCAACCGCGGCTATCTGCGCGATTTTGCCGATCTCTACCATCTGGATGCGCACGCGGACGAGATCGTGAAGCTCGAGGGCTTCGGCGAAAAATCCTGCGCAAATCTGATGGCTGCCATCGAAAAGAGCCGTAAGGTCGATCCCATCCACCTGATCTTCGCCCTCTGCATCCCGAACATCGGCGCGGACGCGGGCAAGAAGCTCATCGCGGCGCTCGGTACAAAGGGCTTTTTAGCGCGCATCGAAAGCGGCGAGGGCTTCGAGGACGTGGACGGCATCGGCGTCGAGCGCTCGAACGCGATCTTAAACTGGTTCGCTGACGATGAAAACAAAAATCTCTTCGACCGCCTGATGGCAGAGCTTACGCTGGAGGACGTCGCCCCCAAGGAGGAGGCCGACGGCACCTGCAAGGGCCTGAGCTTCGTCATCACGGGCGATGTGCACATTTTCAAAAACCGCAGCGCGTTCAAAGCCTACGTCGAACAGCAGGGCGGCGCAGTGACCGGCAGCGTCTCGGGGAAGACGTCGTACCTCGTCAGCAACGATGGAGAGTCGAATTCGTCGAAAACGAAAAAGGCAAAAGAATTGGGGGTTCCGGTTCTTACCGAAGAGAAGTTTGTCTCTCAGTTCGGTACTCCCGAAGCGGTCGGTTCCTCGGAGGAGGCACAGATCTCGATGCTGTAAACAGCGGAGTTGTAAGCGGCAAAGCTGAGAACGGCCAGTCATGGCAAAGGACCCCATGTCTGTCCAGCCGACTTCAGCTTTGACGGTTACGGCAGAAAACACTTTGCGCGGAGTAATCGTCGAATTGTCCGCTGTCAGCGGACAACCGAGGTGCAGAGCACAGCGAAGCCTTCTCGAAAAGCAGCTTCGCCACTTTCTCGACAGACAAAGGCCTGCTGCCAGATGGCAGCAGGCCTTTGTCTTAAAAAGAGATGAGAGAGAAAATCAACAATATATCACTCAATCCTGAAACAGGGGAGTGGAGAGGTAACGGTCGCCGGTGTCGGGCAGCAGGACAACGATGGTCTTGCCCTTGTTCTCGGGACGCTTGGCAAGCTGGATGCCGGCCCAGACGGCCGCACCGGAGGAGATACCGACCAGCACACCCTCGCTGTGGCCGACGAGCTTGCCGGTGGCAAAGGCATCGTCATTCTCAACGGTGATGATCTCATCGTAAATCTTGGTGTCCAGCACCTCAGGCACAAAGCCGGCGCCGATGCCCTGGATCTTGTGCGCACCAGCGATGCCCTTGCTCAGAACAGGGGAGGAGGCTGGCTCGACGGCGACGACCTTGACGTTGGGATTCTGCTCCTTGAGGAACTTGCCCGTGCCGGTCAGCGTGCCGCCGGTGCCGACGCCGGCGACAAAGATATCGACCTGACCGTCGGTGTCTTCCCAGATCTCGGGGCCGGTGGTCTCATAGTGCGCCTTGGGGTTCGCGGGGTTGACGAACTGACCGGCGATGAAGCTGTTCGGCGTCTGCGCGGCCAGCTCCTCTGCCTTGGCGATAGCGCCCTTCATTCCCTTCGCGCCGTCGGAAAGGACGAGTTCTGCGCCATAGGCCTTCATCAGCTGGCGGCGCTCGACGCTCATAGTCTCGGGCATGACGATGATGATGCGGTAGCCTCGCGCGGCGGCGACGGAAGCGAGGCCAATGCCGGTGTTGCCGGAGGTCGGCTCGATGATGACGGAGTCGGGCTTCAACTTGCCGCTCGCCTCGGCGTCATCGAGGATGGCCTTGGCGATACGGTCCTTGACGGAACCTGCGGGGTTAAAGTATTCGAGCTTGGCGAGGAGCTTGGCCTCGAGCTTTTCAGTCTTTTCGATGTGGGACAATTCGAGAAGCGGGGTCTTGCCGATCAGCTGGTCCGCGGAAGTGTAGATCTTGCTCATAATGTTTCCTCCTGAACGATGTACGTTCTATATCAAAATGTTTTTGTTTGTTTTTGTGGGTTTCGGTGCTTGCTTGCATCTCTCATGCTCTGCCGCGGCGACATCGGAACTGGTGAAGGAATGAAGTCATATTCATTACCAACCTTTCGAGTAGGTATGTAGGGATTATACGATGCATGTTTCGGTTTGTCAAGAGAAAATTTCCAAAAAAATCTGTTGAATTCCTATAAACCGTGTAATATAATAGGAATATAAAAAGTTGCTGAAGGCCATCACCCGTATGCCTTTCAACGGCTGGAAGAAAGGCGTGGATGTATTATATGATGATTTCAACCAAGGGCCGCTACGCGCTGCGTGTTCTGATCGATATGGCAGAGCACCAGTCAGGCGGCTATATTCCGCTCAAGGAGATCGCGCAGCGGCAGGATATCTCGGAAAAATATCTGGAAAGCATCGTTAAAACGCTTGTTAAGGGCAATGTGGTTGAGGGGATGCGCGGAAAAGGCGGCGGGTATCGTCTGCGCAAGGGTCCCGATCAGTTTACGACAGGCTATATCCTGCGGCTGATGGAGGGTTCTCTTGCGCCTGTGGCGTGCCTGGGGGCCGACAGTGCCCCCTGCGACCGTGCATCGGAATGCCGCACGCTTGCGCTGTGGTCGGGGCTGAACGATGTGATCAACCGGTATCTTGACCAGTACACGCTGGCCGACCTGCTGCGTGAAGACGGCGGATATGACTACGTGATTTGACGGAAAGCCGACGCGGAACAGGAGTGCGGCGCAAAAGAAGGGCGTTCCCCTTTGCTCATTTCTGTTACAATATGGTTTGGCACATTGCCGAAGACAACAGACAAGGAGAAAATCAATGAAAAAACTGCTCTGCCTGCTTCTAACGATTGCCGTGCTGTTCTCACTTGCCGGCTGCGGCAGCAAAAAAGAGGAACAGCCCCCACAGTCGGACACTGCACAGGATCAGACTGAAACGCAGCCCCCACAGGATAGTCTGGAGCCTGCGGAAAGCGGTCCTGCAGACGATGCAGGCAAAGAAAATGAAGGCGGCAGTCCCGTTGTGGTCGAGACTCCGGAAGAGACGGCGGACAACACAGAGCAGGAACAGCCCCCGGTCTCACAGCCCGAGCAGCCCGCGCCGCCTGCCGATGATGAGCCGCCAGAAGAAACGCCGGCGGATGAGCCGGCAGTATCCAACGGTGCGCTTGCTCTGCTTGACGCTGCGTGGAATACCTATGGCGAGGAGGAACGGTTCCCCGCTGCGGGCGGTGATGCCGAACACGCTGTGGACAGCGCGCCCGGCAGCTTTGATGTGGCGAATACCGACAGCCTGATCTATCAGCTCACATTTCCCGAAGCGGACGTTTCGCTGATCGACGCAGCGGCGTCGCTGGTACACATGATGAACATGAACACCTTTACCTGCGGTGCGTTTCATGTGACCGATGCGGGCAATGTTTCAAAGCTTGCCGACGATCTGCGCGACACGATCCAGAGCAAACGCTGGATGTGCGGCTTTCCCGATAAGCTCGTGATCCTCACGGCAGGGGAATACGTTGTGTCGCTCTACGGAAATGAGGAGCTGGTCAACACTTTCAGCGATGCGCTTCAGTCCTCCAATGCAGAGCTGAGCATCGCTTATGACGAGGCCATTGGAGGGTAAAGGATCGTAGCTATAAAAGGGCGCAGACCTGTCTGGTCTGCGCCCTTTTTTCATGCTTACTGGTCAAAGCTGGGGTTGACATAGTAGACGTTTTTTTCATCGAGACGTTCTCTTGCCAGACGCAGGCCTTCGCCGAAACGCTGGAAATGCACGATCTCGCGCGCACGCAGGAACTTGATGACGTCGTTTACGTCCGGATCATCAGAGATGCGGAGAATATTGTCATACGTCACACGGGCCTTCTGTTCTGCTGCCAAGTCCTCTGTGAGGTCCGCGATCGTGTCGCCCGTGACCTGCATGGTGCTCGCCGACCACGGATAGCCTGAAGCAAACTGCGGAAAGACTCCGGTGGTATGATCGACAAAATAGGTATCAAAGCCGGATTCTTTGATCTGCTCTTCCGTGAGGTTTCGCGTGAGTTGATGGACGATCGTGCCGACCATCTCAAGATGCCCCAACTCCTCTGTACCGATATCGGTCAGCAGGCCCTTGAGCTCGGGGTAGGGCATGGAGTAGCGCTGAGAAAGGTAGCGCAGCGACGCGCCGAGCTCGCCATCAGGCCCTCCATACTGGCTGATGATCGCCATTGCAAGCTTCGGATTCGGATTTTTGATCCTGATGGGATACTGCAATTTTTTCTCATATACGAACATTACTGATTTCCCTCCAATTCCCACGGCCACGGATCATTCAGCCATTTGAAGCTGCCGGGCGTCAGATCGGTCTGCAAAATGGGGCCGTATTTTTCTTCATAAGTTTTGCGCCCTTCCTGCCCCAGCTTGATATAAGACCAGTAAAGATTCAGCACCTCGGTATCTTCGGGATGGGTGGTAAGGTAAAGCCCCAGCTCGTCGATAGCAAAATCCAGAGCCATCAATTCGGAAAGCGCCGTATTGGCGGCAGGAAACTTTGTTTTCATCTGCGCATGGAAGGGGAGGTTCAGCCCCGGAAACAGCGTTCCGGCGTTCAAGGCATCCTGCTGAGAGTATCGTTCCGGGTTGTTCTTCTGAATGGGGACATACGGAAAAGCCAGCGGTGCACAGCAGCCGTTCGGGAGCGAACCGGCGCCGGTCATGGCTTTGGTTTCATCCAAAGGAAACGCCTCCTTGACAAGAGAATTGAGCGAGCCGCTCAATCCATGGTATGCAGCGGGAGAAAAATGGGAAGCAGGGCTTTTCTTTTTGTTCAAAGTCCTGTATAATGAAAAATACATAAGGCTGTGCTGCGGGGCATAAATTGTTCCGGGGTGAGGGGCATTTTGTTTATTGTTTTCGGGAAAAAGGCGTTTTACGCCGTATTTGCGCTGCTGCTCGTGCTGACGGCAGCGGCCGTCAGCTTTCTCCTGCCGCCAGGTGCGGTCAAAGCATCCGCAGCAGCCGAAGCGGGGAAGACCGTCTGGGTCATTGATGCGGGGCACGGCGGGGAAGACGGCGGCGCCGTTGCCGCCGACGGTACAAAGGAAAGCGATTTGAATCTGTCCATCGCACGGCGGCTCGACGCGCTGCTTGTTTTTCTCGGCGAGGAGACGCGCATGACACGTATAAGCGACATTTCCATTCACTCGCAGGAAGCGTCTACGCTGCGGCAAAAAAAGCGTTCCGACCTGGAAAATCGTGTAGAATTGGTCAACAGCACGCAAGGCGCTATCCTTGTCAGCGTCCACCAGAACAGCCTTCCGTCATCCAAGCGAACGCACGGCGCACAGGTGTTTTACGGCAAAAAAGAGGGGAGTGCCGAGGTCGCGAATGCGGTGCAGCTCGCGCTGAATCAGACTGTCAATGCGGGCAATGAGAAGACAGAGAAGGCCATCGACGCGTCGATCTTCCTGATGAAAAACGTCACCGCGCCGGCTATTC
Organism: uncultured Oscillospiraceae bacterium; assembly: GCA_934597535.1. Lineage (GTDB taxonomy): Bacteria > Bacillota > Clostridia > Oscillospirales > Oscillospiraceae > Hominicoprocola. Next base: position 9,437 of record CAKTRT010000030.1, read on the forward strand.
TGATCGAGTGCGGATTTTTGAGCAATGAGAGCGAGACGCTGCTTTTGAAAAGCAGTCAATACCAGCAAAAATTGGCCGTTGTGATCGCGTCCGGCCTTTTGCAAAGATAGCAGTAAAGCAAAAGAGGTTTACAATATGGCAAAGGCAAAGAGCATATTTTTCTGTACAGAGTGCGGCAACGAAACACCAAAATGGGCGGGGCGCTGCCCGAGCTGCGGCGCGTGGAACACGCTTGTGGAGCAGGCCGTCGGCGACAGTGCAAAGGCGAAAGCGGGGGGGCGCAGCCGCGCGCTGCGTGCTAAGGCGCGGCCGATCGGTGAACTGGATGCGGCGCAGGAGCTGCGCTTTCCCACCGGCATGGGTGAGCTTGATCGCGTGCTTGGAGGGGGTGCTGTGCAGGGCTCGCTCGTGCTCGTCGGCGGCGCGCCGGGCATCGGCAAATCTACGCTGATGCTCCAAATCTGCGGAAAATTGAGTGAAAATGCTAAAATCCTGTACGTTTCCGGCGAGGAATCGCCGCGCCAGCTCAGGCTGCGCGCCGACCGCCTCGGCGTGCAGTCAGACAACCTGTATGTCCTGTCGGAGACCTGTCTTGGCGACGTTTTACAGTCTGTCGATGATGAAAAGCCCGACGTGCTGATCGTTGACTCGATCCAGACGCTCTACCAGGACTCGCTCGAATCGCCTGCGGGCAGCGTGGCACAGGTGCGCGCCTGCACGATGGAGCTGATGCAGCTGGCCAAAGGGGAGGGCATCACCGTCTTTGTCATCGGCCATGTCAACAAAGAGGGCTCCATCGCGGGTCCGAAAGTCTTAGAGCACATGGTTGACTGCGTGCTGTACTTCGAGGGCGAGGCGCACATGAGCTACCGCATCCTGCGTGCGGCGAAAAACCGCTTCGGCGCGACGAATGAGATCGGCGTATTTGAAATGCGCAGCGAAGGCCTTGTCGAGGTGCCGAACCCGTCGGAAATGCTGCTCTCGGGCCGTCCCGACGATGCGCCCGGCACCTGCGTGACCTGCGTGATGGAGGGCCAGCGTCCGGTGCTGGCCGAGGTGCAGGCGCTGCTCGCGCCCGCGGCGCAGTCGGTCTCGCGGCGCACCAGCAACGGCTTTGACTACAACCGCGCCGCCATGCTGATGGCGGTGCTTGAAAAGCGCGGCGCGCTCAAAGTGTCCGGCTGCGATGCATTTTTGAACGTCATCGGCGGACTGAGCGTGGACGAGCCCGCGGCGGACCTTGCCGCCGTGCTGGCGCTCGCGTCGAGCTATCTTGACAAACCCATCGGCAACCACGTCGCCGCCATTGGCGAGGTTGGTCTGACCGGGGAGCTTCGCAGCGTGAACCATCTAAGCGAACGGCTCAGTGAGGTGCGGCGGCTCGGATTTGAAACGTGCATCATCCCAAAGCAGCACAAGGATCGCTCTGACGTGCCGGACGGTCTGGCAGTGATCGAAGCACGCAATATCGCCGAAGCGCTGCGCGCCATCGTGCAGGCGTAAACGCCGATGCGCTGACCGCAATGCAGCATCTACATAATGACCATAGTAATAATAGTACCGTTGTAAAACCGGCAGCGTGAAAACGCTGCCGGAATCACAGCATCCTACGGTCCAGACAAAGGAGGTTTTTGCCGCCAGTAACGCCAAAACGTTCATTTTTGCAAAAAACGCTCTTTCGCTCCCCCTCAATTGAACAAAATTTTTATTTTGTTCAATTGAGTGTGGATTTTAAAATGCCCTCCTCCATCGGCTCCTTTATTGAAAACCGCCGCACAGCCGACCAACGCATGCGTGCTGCGCATCCCTTTGAACGATCGATCGCTGCGCATCGGTTGCTTTGCGTCGTGTTTGAACTGCCGGCAATGCTCACAGACCAAAGCTGCCGATTATTTCTTTACCGACATACCGGCATTTTGAAATTCAATTCTCCCGGAGCATTTCTCCGTATTTTTGCCGTAATGAATGAGCTTGCGTGAACTACGGCTATATACTATGAACGACTACCGCTTGGAATCGCCGCCGATCCTGCGCGATTTTCTATCCTATCACGAGACCATCAAAGCGCACTCGCAGAAAACGGTCGATGAATACTTCCTTGACCTGCGGAATTTTTTCCGCTACTTGAAGCAGTCGCGCGACCCGTCGCTGCGCGGCCTCCCTCTCAGTGAGATCTCCATCATGGATGTCGATCTTGACTTTGTGAAAAAAGTAACATTGACTGATATCTACGCCTACATGACCTATCTGAGCCGCGACCGCGTGCAGCATCAGAACAGCGACGTGTCCGACTACGGGCTGAATGCCGCATCCAGAGCAAGAAAAATTGCAACAATTCGCTCTTTTTACAACTATTTGGCCAATAAAGCGCACCTTTTGGACACGAATCCCTGCAAGGATCTCGACTCCCCCAAGATCAAAAAGTCGCTGCCGAAGTACCTGACGCTCGATGAGAGCGTACAGCTTTTGCAGTCTGTTGACGGGCAGAACCGCGAGCGCGACTACTGCATCCTGACGATCTTTTTGAACTGCGGGCTGCGGATCTCCGAGCTCTGCGGCCTCGATCTGCAGGATATTCAGGACGATGCGCTGCGCGTGCTCGGCAAGGGCAACAAGGTCCGCATCGTCTATTTGAACGACGCCTGCAAGGACGCGCTCAAGAGCTATCTCGCCGTCCGCCGCCCCATCTCCGGCCGCGACCGCAACGCGCTCTTCCTCTCCTCGCGCAACGAGCGCATCAGCCGCTCGAGCGTCCATGCGCTCGTCAAAAAGCACCTGAGCGCCGCAGGGCTCGACGCTTCGGAATACTCCTCGCACAAGCTGCGCCACACGGCGGCGACGCTGATGCTGCAAAACGGCGTGGACGTCAAGGCCGTGCAGGAGGTTCTCGGCCACGAGCATCTCAATACGACCGAGATCTACACGCACATCGATAACGATGCGCTGCGCGTTGCTGCAAGGGCAAATCCCCTGTCGCATGTGAAAATGAAAAAGGGCGAGGAATAAATTGACTTTCCCCCATCCATCCGATATACTAAGAATTTGGTAAATTGTATTTTTCAAGGAGGGTTTCCATGAATACACAAGAGCTTTCCCCCATCTGCCGGCAAGTGCGGCGCGACATCATCACGATGACCGCCAACGCCGGCAGCGGCCACCCCGGCGGCTCGCTGTCCGCGGTGGAGCTGATGACCAGCGTTTTCTTTAACCACATGCGCGTTGACCCCAAGAACCCGCACGATCCCGACCGCGACCGCTTCGTGCTCTCCAAGGGCCACGCAGCTCCCTGCTACTACGCGGTGCTCGCCGCCAAGGGCTTCATCTCCCGCGACGAGTACGCGAACTTCCGCCAGCTGCACTCCATCCTGCAGGGCCATCCCGACGCGAAGAAGGTCCCCGGCGTGGACGCTTCCACGGGTTCTCTCGGTCAGGGCGTGTCCATCGCCGTCGGTATGGCGCTCGGCGCCAAGCACCTCGGCAAGGACACGAAGGTCTTCGCCCTCGTCGGCGACGGTGAGAGCCAGGAAGGGCAGATCTGGGAGGCCTATATGGCCGCCGCGCACTATAAGCTCGACAATCTGACCGTCATCATCGACAACAACGGCCTGCAGATCGACGGCACGAACGATCAGGTCATGAGCCTCGGCGACCTGCCGGCAAAGCTGCGCGCGTTCGGCTTTGATCTCGTTGAACTGCCCGACGGCAACGATCTCGACGCCGTCGAGGCCGCGCTCTCCAAGCCCACCATGCCCGGCAAGCCCAAGGCGATCCTCGCCCACACGGTCAAGGGCAAGGGCGTTTCGTT
>CAKTRT010000031.1 GCA_934597535.1 uncultured Oscillospiraceae bacterium
GAGGATATCAAGTCCGGTAAAGACGGCGTGTCCTATGTGCTGGTGTTCAAACTCTCCCGTTTCGGCAGAAATGCGGCGGATGTGCTGTCCACCTTGCAGGTGATGCAGGATTTCGGTGTCAATCTGATTTGTGTGGAGGATGGGATCGATTCCTCCAAGGACGCCGGGAAGCTGATGATCTCCGTTCTCTCTGCTGTGGCTGAAATTGAGCGTGAAAATATCCGTGTGCAGACCATGGAGGGCAGAATCCAGAAAGCCCGTGAAGGAAAATGGAATGGCGGCTTTGCGCCTTATGGCTACAAGCTGGAAAAGGGACAACTTTTCATCAATGAGGAAGAAGCAGCGGCAATCCGCGTGATTTTTGACCAGTATGTGCATACGGATACCGGCGCAAATGGTCTTGCAAAATACCTTGCAACCCACGGGATTCACAAAATTCAAAGGCAAAACGGAAAAAATCCCTTATTCGATGCAGCGTTGATCCGCAGGATTCTGAAAAATCCGGTATACTGCGGGAAAATCGCCTATGGCAGACGCCGGACGGAGAAGGTGCATGGCACCCGAAATGATTACCGGCTGGTGGAACAGGATGATTATCTGCTGGTGGATGGTCTGCATGAGGGAATCGTTTCCGAAGAATTATGGCATGAGGCACAGGTCAAACTGCTGGCACAAGCGGAGAAGTACGAACATGTCAACAGGGGCAAGGATACAAAAATACATCTGCTGTCCGGTATTGTGAAATGCCCGGTCTGCGGCGTAGGAATGTATGGAAACAAAAGCATCAAGCACAAGGCGGACGGCTCAAAATACAAGGATTTTTATTACTATGGCTGCAAGCACCGTACGATGACGCGCGGGCATAAATGCGACTTCAAGAAGCAGATCAATGAAGAACTGCTGGACAGCGCCGTTGCTGAGGTTATCGTAAAGCTGGTAAGCAATCCGAAGTTCGCCGCCATGATGCAGGAAAAGATCAGCATGAAGGTGGATACATCTTCCATTGAGCGGGAGATCGCGGCGCATGAAAAGCAGCTTCGCCAGAGCTATTCCGTAAAGGCTCGGCTGATGGATGAGATTGATTCCCTCGACCCGGACGACAAGCACTACATCAAACGCAAAGCAGACCTTGATGACCGGTTCTACAAGATGTATGATAAGATCGAGGATACAGAAAACCAGCTCGTTGCTGCCAGAGCCAAGAAAATGGCGATTGAGGCGGAAAAGCTGACAGGCGACAACATCTACAAGGTGCTGATTTACTTTGATAAGCTCTATTCCGTCATGGACGATCAGGAAAAGCGGCAGCTCATGGAGTCCCTCATTTCTGAAATCCAGATTTATGAGGAACGGCAGCCGAACGGCCAGTGGCTCAAGTCCATCAAGTTCAGACTTCCAATCATTGCAGAGGATATGAGCTTGAGTTTGGACAATGATGCACATATCGAGACGGTATGTATATTGAAGAGAGGGGAGCGAGCGTGAAAAAGGTCAGTCGAAAGAAAACAAGGGCTGCGATCGTGCTGCTGATCCTCAGCGTGACAAGCCTTATCATCGGGGTGCTGGTGCAGAGCACGGCAGTCTATCTGTGCGGCGCGGCTGCTTTGGCGGTATTTACGGCCGTAATGCTCCGGACGAATCGCTGCCCGGCCTGCGGCGCGTTCTTTCGCGGGCTGTGCTGGTCTGCGCCCGATGCGGGCTATTGCAGGGAATGCGGCGCGCTGATCGAGTACGACGATTATGAAGATATCGACCTGAAAAAACTATAAAAACAGGATACCAATGGAGAAAGCAGCATGAAAAATTTGAAGGTTTTGATGCTCAACGGCAGCCCGCACGTAAGCGGTAATACCGCCGTTGCGCTGCGGGAGATGGAGGAGGTCTTCCGCGCAAACGGCGTGGAGGTCGAGACGGTGCTCGTCGGCAATCAGGCTGTGCGCGGCTGCACGGCCTGCGGCGGATGCTACAAGCGCGGCAAGTGCATCTTTGACGATGCGGTCAACGAACTTGCGCCGAAGTTTGAGCAGGCGGACGGCCTTGTTGTGGCGAGCCCTGTCTACTATGCTTCGGCCAATGCGACGCTGATTGCCTGCCTCGACCGGCTCTTCTACAGCACGCCGTTCGACAAGATGATGAAGGTCGGCGCGAGCGTTGTCTGTGCGCGGCGCGGCGGCTGCTCGGCGACGTTCGACGAGCTGAACAAGTATTTCACGATCTCCGGCATGCCTATCGCGTCCAGCCAGTACTGGAACAGCATCCACGGCCGCACGCCGGGCGAGGCGGAGCAGGACGGCGAGGGGCGGCAGACGATGCGCACGCTGGCGCGCAACATGACGTTTTTGATGAAGAGCATCGCGCTCGGCAAAGAGCAGTTCGGCCTGCCCGAGGTCGAGCCGCGCATCGCCACGCACTTCATCCGCTGAGAGGGAAGCGTATGGAACTGTTCGTCAAGCACTTTTCCGAGTTCACGGCGCAGGAGCTCTATGAGATCTACAGGCTGCGCGTGTCGGTCTTCGTCGTGGAGCAGAAATGCTGCTATCAGGAGGTCGATGATGCGGACAAAAACGCTTATCATGTCTGGCTGCGGGACGAGGATGGAATCAAGGCCTATGCTCGCGTCCTGCCGCGCGGTGCGACGTTTCCGGAGGTCTCCATCGGCCGCGTGATCGCTGTGAAGCGGTGTTGCGGCATGGGGAAGAAAATCGTCGCCGCGGCCATCGGCACGGCGCGAGAGAAGCTGCACGCCGACAGGATTACGATCGAAGCGCAGACCTATGTGAAGAAGCTGTACGAGGACTTCGGCTTTCGCCGGACGTCGGAGGAGTTCTTAGAAGACGGCATCCCGCACGTGCAGATGCAGCTCGACCTGACAAAATAAAAAATTGCCCTTCCAAACGGAAGGGCAATTTTTTGTGTTGCTTACTTGCGGGAGAACGGCGCGATGGCACACTCGTGCTTTTCACGCTTTGCGATGGGGGGCATCACGCGGAAGTCCTTCGGGTGACGAAGATTGCGGCGGTTGATGAATGCCGGCGCGACCTGCGGGAACAGCGCAAGAGAGAGAACGTCCTCCTCGCTGCGGGCAAGATCCTTAAATTCCTCGCGGTACTTGGGCAGCTCCGGCTCCAAAAGGTCGGCGGGGCGGCAGGTGATGACCTCCTCGGGCTTGATGCCTGCCTTGGCGCGGACGTCCTCGTTGACTTTCCCGGGCAGCTTGCCGTATTCGCCGCGCAGCATGGCCTTGGACTCCTTGGGGACCATCTTGTAGCGCTCGCCGGTGATGATGTTCAGCACGGCCTGTGTGCCGACGATCTGACTGGACGGCGTGACCAGCGGGGGATAGCCAAAGTCCTCGCGCACGCGGGGGATCTCGGCGAGCACGTCGTAGTACTTGTCCTCCTTGCCCGCTTGCTTGAGCTGGGAGATGAGGTTGGAGAGCATGCCGCCGGGGACCTGATAAAGAAGAGTGTTCGTATCAACGTTGAGCACCTTGGGGTCGAGCGCGCCGGTGGACTTGAGCCGCTCGGCGACCTTGCGGAAGTGGACGGCGGCGGTGCTCATCTTGTCGAGATCGAGACCTGTGTCGCGCACGGTGCCCTTGAGCGTGGCAACAAGAGACTCCGTCGCGGGCTGGGAGGTGCCGTTGGCGAGCGGGGAGAGCGCGGTGTCCACAATGTCCACGCCTGCCATTGCGGCCATCAAATAGACCATGTCGCCGGTGCCGCTGGTGTTGTGCGTGTGCAGGTGGATGGGCATGTTCACCGTTTCCTTCAGGCGCTTGACAAGAGAGTAGGCGTCCATCGGCAGCAGGAGGTTCGCCATGTCCTTGATGCACAGCACGTCCGCGCCCATCTGCTCAAGCTCCTTGGCGAGCTTCACGAAATAGTCCTCGTTGTGGATGGGAGAGATGGTGTAGGAGAGGGTGGCCTCGATCTGGCCGCCATATTTTTTGGTGGATCTGATGGCCTGCTCCAGATTGCGCACATCGTTGAGTGCATCAAAGATGCGGATGATGTCGATGCCGTTTTCGATGCTCTTGGCGCAGAATTCATCGACCACATCGTCGGCATAGTGCTTATAGCCCAGAATGTTCTGCCCGCGGAAGAGCATCTGCAGCTTGGTGTGCGGCATAGCCTTGCGCAGCGCACGCAGCCGCTCCCACGGATCCTCGTCCAGAAAGCGCAGGCAGGCGTCGAACGTGGCACCGCCCCAGCATTCGAGCGAGTAATAGCCGATCGAATCGAGCACCTCGCAGGCGGGGAGCATGTCCTCAAGCGTCATGCGCGTGGCGGCCTGCGACTGGTGCGCGTCGCGCAGAATGGTGTCGGTGATCAGCAGGGGTTTGTTCGATAAGAATTCCATGGCAGTATGAGGATATCCTTTCCTAAATTTAATATTCAGTTTAGCACAGCAGCATGGGAATGGCAAGCGATCTTTTGTCAATGTTTTCATATTTTTATCGAATCATTCAGAAATAATGATACACCGGGCGGGAAATGCATGAATGCGGGTCGAAGAATACTTGACGGCCCTGCGGGGGATATGATATACTGCCTCTTACTTTGAGGGAGTAGATGGCGTCAGCTGCTTTGGATGGCGTGGCAAGTCAACAGACTGACCGCTTTTGCGGTCTGGCTTGTCTTAAACAACGAGACTCAAGTATGGCTCCGCTGTACCTGTGTCTCTTTTCTTTTTGCTCAGGTGCGGCCACGCGCCTGATTTTTTGTTGTTTGGAGGATCTACCGTGACATTTTTCGAGCTGTTCCTCATCGGTATCGGCCTTTCGATGGACGCTTTTGCCGTGTCGATCTGCAAGGGCCTTTCCATGCAGAAGATCGACAAGAAGTATACGCTCTGCATCGGTCTCTTTTTTGGTGGCTTCCAGGCGCTGATGCCGCTCTCCGGCTACCTTCTCGGCAGCCGGTTTTCGGGCTATATCGAGCGGTTCGACCACTGGATCGCCTTCGTCCTGCTCGCGCTGATCGGCTTCAACATGATCAAGGAGAGCCGGGAAGAGGAGAAAGTAGAGGAAAAGCCCTACGCGGGCGTCAACTTCAAGGAGCTTTTGATCCTCGCCGTCGCCACGAGCATCGACGCGCTGGCCGTCGGCGTGACGTTCGCCTTTTTGCAGGTGAACATCGTGCCCGCCGTCACGATCATTGGCTGTACGACGTTTGTGATCTCGATCGCTGGTGTGTATGTCGGCAATGTGTTCGGCTCGCGCTACAAGAGCCGCGCCGAGCTCACCGGCGGCGTCATTCTCATTTTGATCGGGCTCAAGATCTTGCTCGAGCATTTGGGCGTGATCGCGTTTTGACAAAATGCGGAATTGATTCCCGCACCGCTCAGAGGTGCGTAAAAGGGGGTGTTCTCTTTCCAAAGAGAACACCCCCTTTGTAACTCCCGAGAGAAGGGCGTTGCATTAGACGTGCTGCTGTTCAAGAAGAAAACGGAGGAAATTGTCCACGCAGGACTGATTTTCTGCCGTTAAGGCGTTCCAATTTTTCAAATGCTCTTTTTGCTGCTCAGTCAGTAGGGAAGTTTCCTCGTCTTCCAAAAAGAACTGCGACAGAGAGATCCCAAATCCGCGGCAGATCTTCTCCAGTGTCGGGATAGAGGGAACCATGCCTTTGTTGAGCATAGTGCTAAGCGTGGAATAGGTGACCCTACTTTCCTTTGCCAGTCGATAATACGACCAGGAACGAATCTCGCAGAGCTTTTTGATACGCTCTGTCACGTTGATCTCAGACAAAAGCCAGCCCCCTTTTCACAAAATCGTATATCCATTGTACCCGCTGCCGCGAAGAATCGTTAGATTAGAACTTTAGATATATATTATTGACATTATAACGAAATAACGATACAATAGACCTGCGATCTATAAGAATGGAAGGTGAGGATATGTTTTGTGCCAAATGCGGCGCACAGGTTACGGGAAAGTTTTGCACAAATTGTGGGGCGGTCGCTTCCGTTGAGACTTTGCCGAGATCTGAGATGGAAACGAGGGAATTCCGACTGATAAAGGCGAAAATGCTCGGTACTGTTACTTATAAGACGACAGAAACGACGGTTACGGTCAGTGATGAGATGGTCGATATCAGAATGAGTGTGCAGAAGATATTCCGAAAGCCGCAGATGACGGAGCAGCAAATCCCCATGAAAAAAATTCAAAAGGTTAGTGTTCGGACTGTCTGGGATTTCTGGGATACACTATATGCCCTCATTTTTATCGCTTTGGGCTTTTCCGCGCCGGTCCTATTTTTAGGCGCGATCGTTTGCTTGTGGTGCGGATATGGCAGGGAGATCGAGATAATCCTCGACGAGGGTGAAAAATGCCGCATCCCGGCATCGTCCGATAGCGAGACCAGCGCGCTGGTTGGCCGACTCAACAAATTGTGAGAATCTATTTAGTGAAGGGGATTCTATAATGAGATGCATTAAATGCGGGCACGAACTGAAAGCGGAGGACAAGTTCTGCGAAGTATGCGGCACTGCTGCGCCTGAAGCCGGCGTTCCGGCGGGGGAAGAAATCGGAACGGCACCCGGACAGGGGACGACGGAAAACAGCGCGGAACCCGTGACAAAGGCAAAAAAGGCAGCGCCAAAGGGTATTAAGCTACTGGTGATCCTTGCTGTTATTATCGGAGTCGCTTTTGCGCTTTTCAACCGGAAGAGTGATGAAAAGATCATATACGAGCTGCTCCCTGAGATTTTGGAGGAATTTGACTGCGGGCTTGGATACGGTGAACCGGAATTTCCAAAGTTTAAATCAGATGATATGGTTATTACAGACTTGAACTATACCGAGAAGGTATCCGGAGATACCTATGATATGTTTTATGTGGACGGTGTCGTTACAGTGACGACGGTGATCGGCACTCAGGTCCCATTTGATTATCAAATGAGAGTTGGTCTTGACAAAGAATTCAATAAGACCGGCAAATGGTATGCCGAAATCGTCGGTGGAGATATTTTTTGGTAATAAGATGATTCGGGATGTAAATAACAAAAAAAGAGGGCCGCGCTTTCGCGCAGCCCTCTCTTTCGCAGGCTTAGCAGCCGCAGCCGTTATTGCAGCCGCAGTTGTTATTGCAGCCGCCGCCGAAACAACCGTTATTATTGCACATAAAACGAATCCCCTATGAAGATTGAAACCGCCCGCGCGGCGGGCCCGCCTTGGTGCGCTGCGCGCGCCCCGCCCGCCGCGCAATAGATTCTCCGGGCGTGCGCGCAAGGCTGCGCGCCCCTCGGACGCTTGCGCGTCCGGGGGCTTGCTCTCGCGCCGCCGCCGTCAGGCTGCGGGGTAGGTTGCGGCGGCGCTCGTTCCGCTGCGGCGGGGGTTAGGGATTGCGCCGCCTGCGGGCGGCGCTGGCGGGTGTTCAGCGGCAATATTTTTCAATATACGCGTTCTGGCACTTGATGATGATCTTGATGGCTTCCTCGCGGCCGAGAACGTCGCTGACGACGGTCTCCTTGCCCTCAAGGCTCTTGTAAACGCGGAAGAAGTGGCGGATCTCGCTTGCCACATGGTTCGGCAGCTCGGAGATGTCCTGATAGGTGTTGTAGGTCGGATCCTGGAAGGGAATGGCGATGATCTTTTCATCAAGGCTGCCGCTGTCCTCCATCGTGATGACGCCGATGGGGTAGCATTCGACCAGACTCAGCGGACGGATGCATTCAGAGCAGAGCACGAGCACGTCCAGCGGGTCGCCGTCGTCCGCCCAGGTGCGGGGGATGAAGCCGTAGTTGGCGGGGTAGTGGGTCGAGGTGTAAAGGATGCGGTCGAGACGCAGCGCGCCGGTCTCCTTGTCCATCTCATATTTGTTCTTGGAGCCTTTTTCGATCTCGATAACGGCGAAAAAGTCCTCGGGGCGCACGCGCGCCGGTGCAATATCATGCCAAAGATTCATAAGAATTCTCCCTTCGTGAGAAATAGTATGGAGAAAACGCGCGGAAGCATACGCCGCTCCGCGCGTTTTTCGCTTGTTTATTTGCTCAGCTGCTCGTCGATGCTCTTCGCGCCGAGCTTGCCCGCGCCCATGGCGAGGATGACGGTGGCTGCGCCCGTGACGGCGTCGCCGCCGGCATAGACGCTCACGTGGGACGTAAGGCCCGCTTCGTTCACCACGATGCCGCCCTTGCGGTTGACCTCAAGGCCCGGCGTGGTGTTCTTGATGAGCGGGTTCGGCGTGGTGCCGAGCGACATGATGACGCAGTCGACCGGCAGATCGAATTCGCTGCCGGCCTTCTCGATCGGGCGGCGGCGGCCGGAGGCGTCAGGCTCGCCCAGCTCCATCTCGATGCAGGTCATGGAGGAGACATAGCCCTTCTCGTCGCCGTTGATCCTGACGGGGTTGTTGAGCGTCTTGAAGATGATGCCCTCTTCCTCGGCGTGCTCGACCTCCTCGTGACGGGCAGGCAGCTCTTCCATGCCGCGGCGGTAGACGATGTAGACCTCGGCACCCAGACGCTTGGAGCAGCGCGCGGCGTCCATGGCGACATTGCCGCCGCCGACGACCGCGACCTTCTTGCCTTTCAGCGGCATGATGGGCGTGTCGGAGCCGTCCTTATAGGCCTTCATCAGGTTGATGCGCGTGAGGAACTCGTTGGCGGAGTAAACGCCGCAGAGGTTCTCGCCGGGGATGTGCATGAACATCGGAAGACCGGCGCCACTGCCGATGAACACGGCCTCGAAGCCATACTCGCTCATTAGCTCGTCGATGGACACGACGCGGCCGATGACCATGTTCGTCTCGACCTTGACGCCGAGGGCCTTCAAGCCATCGACCTCCTTCTGCACGATGGCCTTGGGCAGACGGAACTCGGGGATACCGTACACCAGCACGCCGCCGGCAAGGTGGAGCGCTTCAAACACGGTGACGTCGTAGCCCTTCTTGGCGAGGTCGCCCGCGCAGGTGAGACCGCTCGGGCCGGAGCCGATGACGGCGACCTTGTGGCCGTTGGGCGTGGGCTTGGCAGGCGCTTCCTGCACGTTGGCGTTGTGCCAGTCGGCGACAAAGCGCTCGAGACGGCCGATGCCGACCGGCTCGCCCTTGATGCCGCGGACGCACTTCGACTCGCACTGCGTCTCCTGCGGGCAGACGCGGCCGCAGACGGCGGGCAGCGACGAGGTCTCGTGGATGACCTGATACGCGCCCTCGTAGTCCTTCTCAGTGATCTTCTTGATGAATTCGGGGATCTTGACCTGCACCGGGCAGCCGGAGACGCAGGGATGATTCTTGCAGTTCAGGCAGCGGGCCGCTTCATCGAGCGCCTGCTCCTCGGTATAGCCGAGCGCGACCTCGAGGAAGTTTTTATTGCGGACGTTGGGGTCCTGAGAGGGCATTGCGTTCTTTTTCAGACTCATGTTGGGCATCTTACTGGACCTCCTTCTTGAACAGGTTGCAGACTTCTTCGTGCTTATGACGTTCCCAGTCGAAGTACATCTTGCCGCGCTTGAGGCTCTCGTCCCAATCGACCTTGTGGCCGTCGAAGTCAGGGCCGTCCACGCAGGCGAACTTGGTCTCGCCGCCGACGGTGAGGCGGCAGCCGCCGCACATGCCGGTGCCGTCCACCATGATCGGGCTCATGGAGACGGTGGTGGGGATGCCGTAGGGTTCGGTGGTCTTGGACACGAATTTCATCATGATGGCAGGGCCGATGGCGAAGATCTCGTCATACTGGTTGCCCGCGTCGATGAGCGCCTTGAGCGCGTCGGTGACCAGACCCTTCTCGCCGTAGGAGCCGTCGTCGGTCATGAGTTTCATAACGCTGGACGCGGCGCGGAACTTGTCCTCAAGAATGACGAGATCCTTGTTTTTGAAGCCGACGACCGCGTGGACTTCCGCGCCGCAGTCATGGAATTTCTTCAAAACGGGGTAGGCGATGGCGCAGCCGACGCCGCCGCCGACCACGCAGACCTTCTTCTTGCCTTCAGTCTCGGTCGGGCGGCCGAGCGGGCCGACGAAGTCCTGAATGAACTCGCCCTCGGCCTTGTGGCTGAGCTTCTCGGTGGTCGCGCCGACGGTCTGCACGATGATGGTGACGGTGCCCTTCTCGCGGTCATAGTCATGGATGGTGATGGGAATGCGCTCCCCGTTTTCATCGACGCGCAGGATGATGAACTGGCCCGGCTCGGCCTTCTTTGCCACCATCGGCGCCTCGATCTCATACAGGATCACCGTGGGCTTCAGTGCTTCTTTCTTCACGATGCGATACATGGACGACTCTCCTTTTTCTTCGGAGCACGGTCCCGCCGCTTGCCGACGGGCAGGACGAACGATCTCCGGATTTTTCATGAAAGGGATTATATCATGAAGGCTTTCCTGCGTCAATAATCGTCAATGATATCACAATGCAGGAAAACTTGCATGCAGAGAAAATGATTGCAAAAAACTAAAGCAGCGTTACGCAGCGGTTCTCGGTGCGGATCACGCCCTCCTCGCGCAGTTTTTTCAGCTCGCGCATCATGGCGCTGCGGTCGGCGCTGATATAATCGGCCAGCACGCTGAGGGAAAACGGCAGGGGAAAGGTCGCGCTGCCGTGGGCGTCTGCCTGCTGGCGGAAAAAGCACAGGAGTTTTTCGCGGATGGAGCGGCACGAGAGTACCTCGACCCGCCGGCTCAGGTGCAGGGACTTTTTCGAGAGCAGCTGGAAAAGGTTCGTGACCACCTGACTGTGACAGTCGCAGGCGTTTTCGCACCTCTTGGTGATCTGGTCGTAACGCATGAAGAGCACGCGGCAATCCTCGCAGCACTCGATGGCGGCGCTGCCGTCGCAAAGGCCGGTGAAAGCCAGCTCCTCACCAAATACGCTGCCCTCGTCCAGCGTTTCGAGCACTGTGCGGTTGCCGTCGGCATGCAGGCGCAGCAGCTCGGCGCTGCCGGAGAGCAGCACGCCGATCATATCCTGCCGCTCACCGCATACGAGAATAGTCTGCCCCGCGGCAAAACGCTTTTCATACGCGCCGAAACACGCGAGCATATTCTGGCACGAGCGTTCGTCTACGCCCTGAAACAGAGCGGAATCGCGGCATTCCAAAGAAAGCGCCCCCTTGCAGAACGATTTGTTGCGAATGCAACCTCATGCTGTTATCATATACTGAACTTTCCGGATTGTAAATGCCGATTTGACGAAAAAAACCGTAAAAACGCGAAAAAAAGCACCCGCCCTATTGCTGGGTGTACGTAAGACAGTATTGCGCTAAGATTGACGAAGCGGCACGAAACCGCATGGAGCTGATCGTGCCGGAG
>CAKTRT010000032.1 GCA_934597535.1 uncultured Oscillospiraceae bacterium
ATCGTCAAAAAGGTGGTCTGGGACGGCAAAAATGCCTATGTTTACCTCTTTGCGGAGGACGGAGAGGCGGATTTGCCGCCCATTGACCAACCTATGTATCCGTTAGGAGAGGATAGCGAATGAGATCCTGATGTATTTTCGCGGCAGGAAGAAGCTGCAGGGCGAGGTTTCGCTCAACGATGCGCTGGACTCTGAATCTGAGGGCGAATCGCTCTCGCTGCTGGATGTTATCGGCGTGGAGGACACGATGTACGCTGATATTCAGGATAAGGACGATTGCATCCGCATCCGCTGGCTTGTGCAGGAATGCCTGACCGACCGCGAACGGGAGGTCATCACCGCGCGCTACGGTCTCGGAGGCGGGATGCCGCGCACCCAGCGCGAGGTGGCGCAAAGGCTCGGGATCTCAAGAAGCTATATCTCGCGCATTGAAAAGCGGGCGCTGCAAAAGCTGGAGGAAGCGCTCGGCACACGGGAATAGCACTATGCAGAAACGCACGGGCGGATCCAATTCCGTCCGTGCGTTTCTGATCGGTTCGCTTGCGCATTACTGCGCAGAGGACTTTTTGCATTCCTCGGTGATCGCCTGCCGCAGCAAGCGCATCTGCGCGCTGTCCGGATCGCGAGGATAGGGCTGCGGCAGATCAAACTCGCAGATCGTGCTGTCGGGATGCATGACGATGATCTTTTGCCCCAGCAGCAGCGCCTCCTCCAGCTGGTGCGTGACGAGCACGATGGTGCGCGGCAGACGCTGCTGGATGCCCAGCAGCTGCGACTGCAGCTCGCCGCGGGTGAGAAAATCGAGTGAGGCAAAGGGCTCATCCATCAGCAGGAGTTCCGCCTGACTGGCCAGCACGCGCGCAAGGCCCAGCCGCTGCTTCATGCCGGTGGAAAGCTCCGGGGGCGTGAGGTCGGCGTAGTCCTCCAGCCCCACCAGACGGACAAAGTCCCGCGCTTTCTCGTATCGCTCCTCCGGCGTCTTGCCCACGCCGCACGCCATAGCGACGTTGCGCTGTACGTTCGTCCACGAGATGACATAGGGATCGGGACTCAGCATGGCGCTGCGCCAGCCCTTGGGCATCAGGATCTCGCCCGCGTCGGGCGCTTCCTTGCCGGCAAGGAGCTTCAGAAGCGTGCTTTTTCCGCAGCCGCTGCGCCCCACGACCACCGTGAGCCGGCCAAGCGGAAAGTTGACACTCAGATCCCGGAGCACCTGACGGGTGCGGCTTTCGCGTGCCTGCCCGGTGAGCACCACCTCGGTGCTGTAGGAGGTATAGGATTTATCAATATGCCGGAGCGCTACGCTGTCCATATTGTCTGCCTCGTTTTCTGCTTATTTCCGCCGCCGATGCGGCGGGCTTCAGATGCGGATGCCGCCGTCTGCGGCGTCTGCCTGCGCCAGCAGCGGCGCACACTCATCAAGGAAACGCTCCACCTGCCGCGCGCAGCGGCCGGTATAGAGCATGGGATCCATCACGGCGTCCAGCTCCCCGCGCGTCATGCCGAAGGCCGGGTCAGCAGCAAGGCGGTCTAAGAGATCGCACGGCTCGCCCTCCTTCATGCGGACAGTTGCAGCCATGGAGTGCCGGCGGAGCTTCTCGTGCAGCTCCTGCCGGTCGCCGCCGCGCTTGACAGCCTCCATCATGATATTTTCGGTCGCAAGGAACGGCAGATACTCGCGCAGCGTGCGCTCGACGATCCTCTTGTTCACATGCAAGCCGTTCGTCACGTTCTGGCACAGGCGCAGCACCGCGTCGGCACAGAGGAAGCCCTCCGGCAGCGAGATGCGGCGGTTGGCCGAATCGTCGAGCGTGCGCTCGAGCCACTGAGTGGAGGCCGTCATCGGCGCGTTGGCTGCATCGGCCATCAGATAGCGGCTGAGCGAGCAGATACGCTCGCAGCGCATGGGATTGCGCTTATACGGCATGGCGGATGAGCCGATCTGCGATTCCGCAAACGGTTCCTCGATCTGCCGGTCGTGCTGCAAAAGGCGGATATCATTCGCCATACGGTACGCGCTCTGCGCAATGGAGGACAGCACATTCAGAATACGGCTGTCGGTCTTGCGCGGATAGGTCTGGCCGCAGACGGAAAAGCAGCGCTCAAAGCCAAACGCCGCGGCAATACGGCGGTTCATCTCGTCGATCTTCATCTCGTCGCCGTTGAAGAGATCCATAAAGCTCGCTTCCGTGCCGGTCGTGCCGCGGCATCCGAGAAAACACAGCGAGGAGAGAGCAAAGTCCAGTTCCTCAAGGTCGGAGCGGAAATCCTGCATCCACAGCGCCGCACGCTTGCCGACGGTCACAGGCTGGGCGGGCTGATAGTGCGTATAGCCCAGCGTGGGGGTGGCGGCGTATTGGCGCGCGAACCCGGCGAGGTTTGCCATCACGCCCAGCAGCTCGCCGCGTAGATAGCGAAGACCGTCGCGGAAAAGAATAAGGTCAGCATTGTCGGTGACATAACAGCTTGTCGCGCCCAGATGGATGATACCGGCGGCGGAGGGGGCGGCCTTGCCGTAGGCATACACGTGCGCCATTACGTCATGGCGCACCTCGCGCTCGCGCTGCTCGGCGGCCTCGTAGTCAATATCGGTGATGTGTGCGGCCAGCTCGTCTACCTGCGCCTGTGTGATGGGCAGACCCAACTCATGCTCGGCGCGCGCAAGCGCGGTCCACAGCTGGCGCCAGGTCTGAAAACGCATGTCGGGGGAGAAGAGGTGCAGCATATAGTCTGAGGCGTAGCGCGACGCCAGCGGGGATTCATAACGGTCTTTTTTCATGAAGAAACGCCTCTTTTCAACGGGTCGTAGTCAGTTTAGCGGAAAATGCGGGGCTTGTCTACCCCTTGGCAGGAAAAAAGGGAGGACGAGATCCTCCCTTTGGTTCTTTTGATGCAGTCTCAGCGCAGGATCAGGCTCTCACGCTCTGCGCCGACGGAGACATAGCCGATGTGACAGCCGATGGCCTGTTCCACATACTCCACATACTGCTGTGCCGCCTTGGGCAGTTCCTCCCACATGCGCGCGCCGGAGATGTCGCACTGCCAGCCGGGAAGATACTCGACAACGGGCTTTGCGTCCTGCAGCAGCACGGGGAAGGGAAATTCGTCCGTTTCCTCTCCATTCAGCTCATAGCGTACGCAGACGGGGATGCGATCCATATAGCTGAGGATATCAAGCTTGGTCAGCGCGATGCTCGTCGCACCCTGCGTCTGCACACCGTAGCGCGTAGCCACGAGATCGAGCGGCCCCACACGGCGGGGACGGCCCGTCTTCGCGCCGTACTCCGAGCCTTCGTCGCGCAGCCGCGTGGCTTCTTCGCCGAACCATTCGCATACGAACGGCCCTTCACCCACGCAGGAGGAGTAGGCCTTCACTACACCAACGACCTTGTCGAGCTTCGCCGTGGGCAGGCCCGAGCCGACGGGCGCATACGCTGCAACGGCGTTGGAGGAGGTGGTGTAAGGGTAGATGCCGTAATCCAGATCGCGCAGCGCGCCGAGTTGGGCCTCGAAGAGGATGGACTTGCCCTCTGCCTGCGCGTTTCTCAGGAAACGGCCGGTGTCAGTGATGAAGGGCTTGATGGCGCCGCCATAGGTCTCGACCCAGTTCATCAGCTCGTCCATCGTGTAGCCCTTCGCGCCGTAAACGCGCGTGAGGATCAGGTTCTTCCATTCAAGAAGGTCGGCGAGATGTTCCTTCAGGTGATCGGGGTGCAGCAGTTCGCCTGCCTGTACGGTCTTCTTCTGGTATTTGTCGCCGTAGAACGGGGCGATGCCCTGCTTGGTCGAGCCGTACTTTTTGTCAGCAAGGCGCGCTTCCTCCAGCGCGTCCAGCTCGCGGTGCCACGGCAGCAGCAGCGACGCGCGGTCACTGACCAGCAGGTTCTCCGGCGTGATGGCGACGCCCGCCGCGCGCAGCGTGTTGATCTCGCCCAAAAGATTTTCGCAGTCGAGCGCCACGCCGTTGCCGAGAACATTCACGACCCCGCCGCGGAAAATGCCGCTCGGCAGCAAGTGCAGCGCAAATTTGCCAAGGTCGTTGACCACGGTGTGTCCCGCATTGCCGCCGCCCTGATAGCGGACGACCACGTCGTATTGGCTCGTGAGGTAATCGACCATGCGGCCCTTGCCCTC
Source organism: uncultured Oscillospiraceae bacterium (assembly GCA_934597535.1). GTDB lineage: Bacteria > Bacillota > Clostridia > Oscillospirales > Oscillospiraceae > Hominicoprocola. The sequence continues at coordinate 4,135 of CAKTRT010000032.1, forward strand.
GTCGCCCCAGTTGATGCCTACGATCGCGCAGTTTGCCATGAAGTTCATCCTTTCATTTTCCGGCGGCGTACAGCCGGCAGATCCTTTTTTTCAACCGAGTCATTATAAAACGGGCAAAAGCATAAGAAAAGTATCGAATTCGAATAGTTACTATCAGCTGCTCTTATGATGGCGAAAAATGGGCCTTGCCATTCTGCCGGATGGCCGTTACAATGAAAAAAATGGCATCCGGCGGATGCACAGGGAGGAACGGTATATGCGGATACTGGTCACAGGCTTCACGCCGTTCGGCGGCGAGACGATCAATCCCTCTTGGGAGGCGGTGCGCCGCCTGCCGGACGATATCGGGGACGCAGTGCTCATCAAACGTGAGATCCCAACGGAGTTTCGTGCTTCCTGCGCTGTGCTGCACGCTCTTTTGGCAGAGCTGCAGCCCGACGCGGTGCTTTGCGTCGGGCAGTACGGCGGTGCAAGCAGCATTCGCGTCGAGCGCGTGGCAGTGAATCTTCGTGATGCGCGCATTGCCGACAACGCGGGTGAAAAGCCCGAGGATGAGCCAGTCGTCCCCGGCGGCCCGGACGCCTATTTTGCAACGATCCCCACGCGCAGGATCGTCGATGCGCTGCGCGGACAGGGCATCCCTGCCCAGCTTTCGTACTCTGCGGGCACGTTTGTGTGCAACAATCTGCTGTACGCCGCTCTGCATGAGAGCGCACAGAGCTATGGCGCTGCGCGCTGCGGCTTCGTCCACGTCCCCTACCTGCCCGAGCAGGCCAAGGACGGCAGCGCGCCGAGCATGAGTCTGGAACTGATGCTCAGAGCGCTGCACATTGCGGTGGAAGCGATCGCAGAGAAAGGAGAAGCGGTGAACTGAAAACAACGAAAGCCCGCGGCAGAACGCTGCGGGCTTTCGTTATTTGTGCTGCTGCAACGATGAGGCGATCATTCCCACTCCACTGTTGCGGGCGGCTTGCTGGTGATATCGTAGACGATGCGGTTGATGCCCTTGACTTCGTTGACGATGCGGCCGCTGATCCTGTCGAGCAGCTCGTAGGGGATGCGGGCCCAGTCGGCGGTCATGAAGTCCTCGGTCGTCACAGCGCGCAGCGCAAGCACGCGGTCGTAGCTGCGGCCATCGCCCATGACGCCGACGGTGCGCGTGTCGGTCAGGACGGCGAAGTACTGGTTCATCTTCTTGTTTTCGCCGGCCTTTTCCAGCTCCTCGCGGTAGATCGCGTCGGCAAGACGCAGCGTGTCGGCCTTCTCCTTGGTGATCTCGCCCATGATGCGGATGGCAAGGCCCGGGCCGGGGAACGGCTGGCGGGAGACGAGGTATTCGGGAAGCCCCAGCTCGCGGCCGAGCTGACGCACCTCGTCCTTAAAGAGCAGGCGCAGCGGCTCGATGATCTCCTTGAAGTCGACATAGTCGGGAAGACCGCCGACGTTGTGGTGGCTCTTGATGACTGCGGCATTGCCAAGGCCGGATTCGATGACGTCGGGGTAGATCGTGCCCTGAGCGAGAAAGTCGACCGCGCCGATCTTCTTCGACTCTTCCTCGAACACGCGGATGAACTCTTCGCCGATGATCTTGCGCTTGCGCTCGGGATCGGAGATGCCAGCGAGCTTCGAGAGGAAGCGGCCCTCGGCGTTCACGCGGACAAAGTTGATGTCCCACTTCTTGAACGCCGCCTCGACCTCGTCGCCCTCGTTGAGGCGCATGAGGCCGTGGTCGACAAAAACGCAGGTGAGCTGGGGGCCGACGGCCTCGGCCAGCAGCGCCGCCACGACGGACGAGTCCACGCCGCCGGAGAGCGCCAGCAGCACGCGGCCGGAGCCGACCTTTTCGCGCACGGCGGCGATGGCAGTATTTTTATAGTCGCCCATCGTCCAGTCGCCTGTCGCGCCGCAGACCTCGTAGAGGAAGTTGCGGATCATCGCGGTGCCGAACTCCGTGTGGTTGACCTCGGGATGGTACTGCACGCCGTAGAACCCGCGCGTTTCGTCGCAGATGGCGACGTTCGGGCAGGCGTCAGAGTGCGCGACGAGAGAGAAGCCCTCGGGGACCTTTTCCATGTAGTCGCCGTGGCTCATCCACGTCACGCTCTTTTCGGGAAGACCCTTGAAGAGCTTGCAGGACGTGTCAAAAAACGTTTCGGTTTTGCCGTATTCGCGTGCGGCGGCATCGTTTGCGGCGACGACCTTGCCGCCGAGGTGGTGCGCGATGAGCTGGCAGCCGTAGCAGATGCCGAGCACGGGCACGCCCGCATCAAAGAGCGCGGGATCGACGTGCGGCGCATCCTCAAGGTAAACGCTGTTCGGGCCGCCGGTGAAGATGAAGCCGATGGGCTTCATCGCGAGAAGGTCCGCGAGGGGCGTCGTGTAGGGCTTCACCTCGCAGTAAACGCCGCATTCACGCACGCGGCGGGCGATCAGCTGGTTGTACTGACCGCCGAAATCCAGTACGATGATGGTTTGATGGTTCATGTTCATTTCTCCTGCCGTATCGTAAACTCAGCGATGGTAGTGCAAACATTCTATCATAGCTTGCTCTGCTTTTCCAGCGCTATTGTAAACAAATCCGCGCGGTCAATTGACCGCGCGGGTGAGAGAAGCGCCGACGAAGCCGCGGAACAGAGGGTGCGGCTTGTTGGGACGGCTCTTGAATTCGGGATGGAACTGCGCGCCGACAAACCATGGGTGATCCTTCACCTCCACGATCTCCACGAGCGTGCCGTCGGGCGAAAGACCGGCAAGGCGCATACCGGCCTGCTCAAAGTCGTCGCGGAAGTCGTTGTTGAACTCGTAACGGTGACGGTGGCGCTCCCAGACCTCCTCCGCTCCGTAAAGTGCGCGGGAGAGCGAGCCATCGGACAGCATGCAAGGGTACTTGCCAAGGCGCATCGTGCCGCCCTTGGCCGTCACGCCGACCTGCTCGGGCATGAGCGCAATGACGGGATGCGCCGTCGTGGAGGAGAATTCCGCGCTCGTGGCATCACTCCAGCCGAGCGCGTGGCGCGCAAATTCGATGACGGCGATCTGCATACCGAGACAGATGCCGAGATACGGCAGCCCGCGCTCGCGCGCGTACTGCGCGGCCAGGATCATGCCCTCGATGCCGCGGTCGCCGAAGCCGCCGGGGACTAAGATGCCGCTGCACCCGCAGAGCTTTTGGGCGATGTTGTCCTTCGTCAGCGTCTCGGAATCGACCCACTGGATCTCGACGCTCGCGTCGCAGGCCGTGCCCGCGTGGAAGAGCGATTCGACGACGCTCAGGTAAGCGTCGTGCAGGCCGGTGTACTTACCGACGAGCGCGATGCGAACGTGACGGTGCACGCCGTGGATCCTATCGACCAGCGCGCGCCATTCGGCCATATCCGGTTCGCCGCAGTCAAGGCGCAGCTTGCGGCACACCACGCGGCACAGACCCTCGCGCTCAAGAAGCAGGGGCACTTCATAGAGCGTGGACGCCGTCGCGTTCTGGATGACGCAGTCTGGCTCCACATTGCAGAACAGTGCGATCTTGCGGCGGATATCCTCGGTGATCGGCTCGTCCGTGCGCACGACGAGTACGTCCGGCTGGATGCCCTCGCTCAGCAGCTCCTTGACCGAGTGCTGCGTGGGCTTGCTCTTCAGCTCGCCCGTCCCTGGGATGGAGACGATGAGCGGCACATGGATGAAAAGCACATTTTCGCGCCCGCGCTCGGCCGCGACCTGACGGATGGCCTCCAAAAACGGCTGGCTTTCGATATCGCCGACCGTGCCGCCGATCTCAGAAATGACCACGTCGGTCTCGCCGTCGTCCATGTCGTAGATGCGGCGCTTGATCTCATCGGTCACATGCGGGATGATCTGCACCGTGCCGCCAAGATAACCGCCCTGACGCTCGCGGTTGAGAACGCTCCAGAAAATTTTGCCTGAGGACACGGAGGACTTCTCGTCCAGCGCCTCGTCGACAAAGCGTTCGTAGTGGCCGAGGTCCAGGTCGGTCTCCGCGCCGTCGTCCGTGACGAAGACCTCGCCGTGCTGATACGGACTCATCGTGCCGGGATCGACGTTGAGATATGGGTCGAACTTCTGGTTTTTTACCTTCAGGCCGCACTGCTTTAAGAGCCGCCCGAGGGAGGCTGCGCAGATGCCCTTGCCGAGCCCCGACACCACACCGCCGGTGACAAAAATGTACTTCATAAATTTTCTTCCTCCCCTGTCAAAGAAAAATGAAACTACTCACAAACAAATCCACCACGCCGCATTTGCCGCCCTCAAGGCGGCAAACAGGCGTTAGCGTCGTAGACTTTCTACCCGCAAGGAGTACGCGGCACCCGTAAAGCAGCAAAGCTGCTAACGGCTGCCCGGGCGTCCGCAGACGCGAAATAAATTTTAATCGTTTTTTCTGACGACATGCGCGCCAGAAAAACACTTCGCGCTCCGCAAATGTGCGCGCCTACGGCGCGTGCGCTGAGCGCAGCGTAAACTTCACTCAAAAAGGACGCTCGAAAGAGCGTCCTTTTTGACTTTTACACGGAGAACAGCAGCTCGCAGAACGTCGGGTACGGCCAGTACTTCGACGCGGTCAGCCCTTCGAGCTTGTCAACGATGCTCCGCACCGTTTCGGTGCGCTGCTCTACCTTGTCGTGGTAGTAGTGCAGCAGCTCCTCGGGGGGCGCGTCGTCCGAAACGGTCTCCAGCGCGGTCTTGAGCGCGATGGTCTCTTCCAGCAGCTGCTCGTTGAGCGAGCTGACGGCGTTTGCCAGCGAGGTCTCGACGTGGCAGGAAAGCTCGCCTGCTGCCGTGCGCTTGCGCGTGATCGTCTCGCACAGCGCCGCTTCGTATTCGGAGGCGGCGTTCAGAATGCCGTGCTGCACCATATCGACAAGCGTCGCGGCCTCAATGCGCACGACCTTGCAGTATTTCTCCATATGGACTTCGTGGCGGGAGAAGATCTCCTCTCTGGTGTAGATGCCCTGGCGGGTGAGCATGTCAATGTTTTTGGGCAGGATGTAGGCGGGAAGCGCCTCGGCGGTGTTGCGCAGATTGGTCAGTCCGCGCCTTTCCGCCTCTGCAACCCATGCCGCCTCATAGCCGTTGCCGTTGAAGATGATGCGGCGGTGCGAGGCGAAGGCATCGCGGATCAGGCTGTGCAGTGCGGCGGTGAAGTTCGGCGCGTCCTTGAGCGCTTCATAGAACGTATGCAGCTCGTCGGCCATGATGGCGTTAAGAATGGTGGCAGGGCCGGCAATGGACTGAGAGGAGCCTGGCATACGGAACTCGAACTTGTTGCCTGTAAAAGCGACGGGGGAGGTGCGGTTGCGGTCGGTCGTGTCCTGCGGGATGGAGGGGAGAACGTCCACGCCGATGCGCAGTGTCTTGCGCTCGGCATCGGTATAGTCGTTTTCATCGACAATGGCATCGATAATGCTCTCCAGCTCCGTGCCGAGGAAGATGGAGATGATCGCCGGCGGTGCTTCCTGCGCGCCGAGACGGTGATCGTTGCCCGCGAAAGCGACCGAGCAGCGCAGCAGCTCCTGATATTCGTCCACGCCCTTGATAAAGGCGGCGAGGAAGAGCAGGAATACGGCGTTCTGGCTGGGCGTCTTGCCGGAGGAGAAGAGATTCTCGCCCGCATCGGTAGAAAGCGACCAGTTGACGTGCTTGCCGGAGCCGTTCACGCCTGCGAAGGGCTTTTCGTGCAGCAGGCAGACAAGACCGTGCTTTTCGGCGACCTTTTTCATCGTTTCCATGACGAGCTGGTTCTGGTCGCTCGC
>CAKTRT010000033.1 GCA_934597535.1 uncultured Oscillospiraceae bacterium
AGCCGTGCTCCTTGGAGCGCTGGAGCTTCTTGGGCTGATAGGTGCGAGAAGTAGCCATTTCGTTTTACCTCCTTGAAGAATTTACCGGCAGGATCATATGGATCCTGCACTTACTCGACGGCGGGCGGGGATCTCTCCCCGCAGACCGCAGTTGACATAAAAATGCGTCGTCCGTACTGTGATGCACGGGTCATTATATCGGTTTTGCCGCGTAAAGTCAACTGAAAGTTCGTGTTTTTTGTATTCCTCGCGAGTCTTACAAGCTCTTGTAGCGGAATGATCCGGTCATCGCAAGCCCTTGTGTCTGCTTCAGCGCAGGCCCCATTTTCTTTCATTCGCCCACAGGGAATAGCACAGCATTTTATATTTAGAATAAGTAACTAACTGTTGCCTTTTGAGCCGGTTTCTGGTATAATGTAAGGAGTAGATTTTTCGGCATTCCGCCGTTTCTCTAAAAGAAAAAACGAAAGGAGCGCTTCTGTGAACTCTGTTGCAGACATCTGGGGCATCGTGCTTGACCGGTTGAAGCAGGAGCTGTCGGAGACGACCATCACCACATGGTTTGACGAGGTCGAGGCCGTTTCCATCAAGGACAGAACGCTATATCTTCTCTGCGCGAACGATTTCAAGCGCGGCACGATCGAATCCATGTTTTCCGAACGCATCAAGGACATTCTGCGCGATATTTACTCCGCCGACTTTGACGTCAGGCTTCTCTCGAGCGATGAAAGCGCGGTTCTGCTTGCGCCGGAGGGAAAAAAAGCTGTCTCCCTGCTCGACTCCGGCGAATTTACGTTTGATACCTTTGTCGTCGGCGAATCCAACAAGATGGCTTACGCCGCCGCCCGCGCCGTTGCCGACGGAGCGAGCGACCACTATAACCCTCTTTTCATCTACGGCGACTCCGGCCTTGGCAAAACGCATCTGATCTACGCCATTGCGCACCAGATCCGCGCGAACCGCCCGTCCGCCAAGATCATCTACATCAAGGGCGACGATTTCATCAACGAATTTATCGAACTGATCCGCGCGGGCCGCGGCAGCGAGTTCCGCGCCAAGTACCGCGACGCGGACCTTCTGCTGGTGGACGACGTGCAGTTCGTTGCCGGTAAGGAGCAGGTACAGAACGAATTTTTCCATACGTTCAACACGCTTTACGAGGCCGGCCGTCAGATCGTGCTGACTTCCGACCGTCCCCCCTCCGACATGCACCTGCTCGACGACCGGCTGCGCACGCGCTTTGAATGGGGTCTGCTCGTCGATGTGCAGCCGCCTGACTTTGAAACGCGTCTTGCCATCGTGAAAAATAAGGCCGCGCAGTGGGGCACGGTCATCGACGACGACATTGCCAAGTATATCGCCGAAAACGTCACGTCGAACGTCCGCCAGCTCGAGGGCACAATGAATAAGATCCTTGCCTACCGCGACCTGATCGGCCGCGAGATGGACGCCGACGCCGCGCACCGCGCGGTCGAGGACTTTATGAAAAAGAACGCGAACCTTGCCCCCACCGCCGCAATGATCATTGCCGAAACTTCACGCTACTTCGGCATCGACGAGCAGGTCATCAAGGGCAGCGCCCGCAGCCGCGAAGTCGTCAACGCCCGTCAGGCCGCGATGTACCTTGTAAGGCGGATGACGGCGCTCTCAACGCCGGATATCGGCCGCGAGTTCGGTGGGCGCGACCATACGACCGTGCTCCACTCTCTGGAGCAGACGGAAAAGAAAATGAAATCCGATCCATCCTTCACGCAGACGATCAAGGAGATCACCATCAACATTAACTCCAAGCGCTGATCTATCCACAGTTTCCACAGGGTTGTGGACAGGAAACATGTGGAGTAAATTTTTTCTTATTTTTTCTGTGGAAAGGCATACTCCTTTTCAACAGGCGCTTAGGGAAAACTTTTCCTTACCGTTTCTTCCTTTTTTCGCCTTTTCCACATGTTTCCCGCCCTACTGCTGCTATTTCTGAAACTGATCCTTTTTCTTTTCTGAAAAAGCTATTTTCACCACGTTATGAAAGGAACGCCGTCATGAAATTTTCCTGCGAAAAGCTGCTGCTCCTCAACGCCGTCAATACGGCCTCCCGTGCTGTTGCCGCGAAAAGCTCCATCCCCGCGCTCGAGGGTCTTCTGTTTGTCTGCAGCGGCGAAAGCCTGACTGTTTCGGGCTACAACATGCAGACGGGTATCCGTACCCGCTTTCCTGCCGAAATTGCGGAGGAAGGCGAGCTGGTGCTCAACGCACGGCTGATCGGAGATATCCTGCGCCGCCTGCCGGACGATACCGTTACCGTGAGCTCGGACGAAAAATTTCTTGTACACCTCTCCTGCGGCGATGCGGACTTTGATATTATGGGTCTTTCAGCCGCCGATTTTCCCGAGCTGCCGGAGGTCGAGGAAAAATACGCCGTTCAGATCTCTGAGAAGACGCTTAAATCCATGATCCAGCAGACGAGCTTTGCCGTTTCGACGAATGAGGCTCGCCCCGTTCATATGGGTTCTCTGTTCGAGGTCTCTGACGCCGGTCTGACTGTTGTCTCCGTTGACGGCTTCCGTCTGGCGCTGCGGCGTGAGCCGCTTGAAAAGATCGAAGGCGGCGCGTTCTCCTTTGTCGCGCCCGGTACGGCGCTCAATGAAGTCGAACGCATCTGCGAGGAGATCGACGATTTTGTGACCGTCACGCTCGGACAGCGGCATATTCTCTTTGAGGTCGGCGAAACGGAACTCATCTGCCGCCGTCTGGAGGGAGAGTTCCTCGACTATAAAAATGCGATCCCGCGTCGCAATCCCATCAATGTGACCGTAGACACGAAGACGATGCTCCAGAGTCTTGAGCGCGTGAGCGTCGTCATCAGCGAAAAACTCAAGAGTCCCGTGCGCTGCATCTTTGAGCAGGATCGCGTGCTGATGTCCGCTAAGACGGCAAGCGGCGACGCAAAGGACGTCTGCCGCATCGCGGGCGACGGACAGGGGTTGGAGATCGGCTTCAACAACCGCTATCTGATGGATGCGCTGCGCTACGCGCCGGCCGACACCGTGAAGATGGAGCTGAACACCGGTATTTCGCCGGCCATTATCGTGCCGGTCGAGGGTGAAGAGAATTTCCTCTACATGGTACTGCCCGTACGTCTGAAGGCGAATTAACAGAAATATTGAATCCACATCGTATAAAATGATGTAATGATTTCAAATAGGAATCGCTTGGTAAAGGATTTTTTTATGACTGATATTACCATCACTACAGAATTTATCAAATTGCAGGACCTCTTAAAACTCGCGGCGCTGACTTCGACCGGCGGTGAGGCCAAGATCATGATTCAGGAAGGCGAGATTTCCGTCAACGGCGAGGTCTGCACGATGCGCGGCAAGAAGATCCGCCCGGGCGACACCGTCGTCTTTCACGGCAAAGAGCTGACGGTCTCCTATGCGGATTGACGCGCTGGAGCTTCAAAACTTCCGCAATTACGACGCGCTGAACGTCACATTCGCGCCGGACTGCAACGTCATCGTCGGCGAGAACGCGCAGGGAAAGACGAATCTTCTCGAAGGCATCGTCTATCTCTCGTCCGCCCGTTCGCCGCGCGCACGGGCGGAAAAGGAGCTCATTTCGTTCGGAAAGAGCGAGTGCAGCATCAGGGCGAACGCCTTTGCGCGCAACCGCGACTTTCTGCTCGAGATCGCGCTCGCCGCGGGAAGACGGCGCAAGATCCTTATCAATAAGGTCCCCGCGAAAAAGGGAAGCGACCTCAGCGACGTGCTCGGCGCGGTCTACTTCTGTCCGGAAGATTTGTTACTCATCCGCGACGGCGCGGCCGCGCGGCGCAGGTTCATGGACGATGCGCTCTGCCAACTGCGCGCACGGTACGCGCAGGCGCTCAGCGACTATCATAGGGCTTACGAGCACAAGACGCGCATCCTGCGCGACAGCGAGGAGTATCCGTCGCTTTTGGACACGCTGCCGGAATTTGATCTGCGCATGGCGCAGAACGGTGCTATCATTATCTACTACCGCGCGCGATTCTGCGAGCGGCTCAAGGAATACGCGGGCATCGCGCACCGCGAATGCTCCGGCGGAAGGGAAGAGCTGGGCGTTGAATATCAGACGGTCTCGACGATCACCGACCCGCTCGCGCCAATTGAAACGATTTACGACCAGCTGCGCGCGCATCAGGCATCGCACGCGGCGGCGGAACGGGCATCAAGAATGTGCCTCTCGGGGCCACATAAGGACGATATTGCCGTGACGATCGGCGGCGTGAACGCAAGGCAGTTTTCCTCACAGGGCCAGACCCGCACGGCGGCATTGGCGTTCAAGCTCGCCGAGCGGGAGATCTATCGTGAGATCACATCCCGCACGCCGCTGCTGCTGCTCGACGATGTGCTGTCCGAGCTTGACCCGAGAAGACAGGAGTATGTCTTAAACCGCATTTCAGGCGGGCAGGTGTTTATCACGTGCTGCGAAGAAGATCGGTTGGGAACACTTTTAAGTGGAAAAGTGTTCCATATCTCGCAGGGAGCTGTCGTGTAGCTGCACTTCGTGCAGCGGAGGAATGCAGCGCGATACGCTGCTGCCCATCACACCCCCCATTTTCTTTCCCGAGAAAGAAAACGGGCGGTGTGACCGTCCAAAAGAAAGGCGTTTCCCATTGAGAGCAAGTAGCTCGAAGAAGTGCGGCGCTTGCCGATTGCTACTTCCTGCGCGCGGCAAAGCCGCGTTAGTATAGCTATACGATTTGCCTCTGCGCCTATTATCCGCTGTTGCGCAGCCGTTGGCGGCTTTGCCGCCTTACGGATGCGGCACACCCCTTGCGGGTGCCGCTCTCGAATCTTGTTTCGGTGCGGTGTAATCAACGTCTACCGATGGTGCAAATATTGCGGCGAGCGCAGCAATGCCGCATTCGACACGCAGTCTGCCGCCGAGGTAGCGTCGCTCGCGCCTCACGATAGTAAGGCGCGGTTGCGATCGGTAACGATTCGCAGGGATTCATGGCGAAGCCATGTACACCGCACTTACATTGCGCAGCGCGTGCAGTCCTTCAAGCCCTAAACTGCCAATGTGCGGGGTCGAGGGGCAAGGCCCCTTACATTTCTCTTGGGGTTCCAAAGGGGGTGTTCTCTTTGGAAAGAGAACACCCCCTTTGACTGCGCACTCCCATGCCAATGGGAGACTATCCTGCGCCCTTGGGGCGCGATATCTGAGGAGGTACCATGTACCTGCACATCGGCAACAATGTCATGCTGCCAGAAAAGCACATCATCGGCGTCTTTGATCTGGAGATCACGTCGCAATCGAAGAGAACGTCGGAATTTCTCCGCCGCGCAGAGGACGAGAGCTTAGTCATCGACGCCTGCGGGGACATTCCCAAGTCGTTTTTAGTGTGCGATCACCCGTATCACCCGCAATTGGTTTATTTATCCGAGCTTTCGAGCCAAACACTGCAAAAGAGAATGGAGGAACAATAATGCTGACGATCCGCTGTTTATACAGCCTTTTTCTCATGCTTTTCACAGGGCCGGCCTTTGGCTCGCCAAGCAATGTGCTGCTGCCGCTGACGGTGCTGGCAGGCGCTCTTTTGCAGATGGCGCTGCTTTATGGCGGACGAAAGTGGTGGCTTCCCATCGCCGTCTGCGCGGGGCTGCTCGCCTGCGAGCTTCTGGGTGTGCTCATCGGGGGGTATTTCCTCCTTGTGTTGGTCATCATCGTGACCTATCTGCTCGCGGCGCTTGCCGGAGCAGGCATTGGCGCTGCTGTATATCAGGGGATCGTCCGATCCCGTAGGAATATGAGGAGAATTGCAAATGACTGACAACGAACTCTTACAATCCACGGCGGTGGACGAAAGCAACGACTACAACGCCTCGGAAATTCAAGTTCTTGAGGGACTTGAGGCGGTGCGCAAGCGCCCGGGCATGTACATCGGCTCGACATCCCTGAGCGGTCTGCATCACCTTGTCTACGAAATTGTGGATAACTCCATCGACGAAGCCCTCGCGGGCTACTGCACGGAGATCCAGGTGACGATCAACGAGGGCAATACCATCACCGTTGTGGATAACGGCCGAGGCATTCCGGTCGATATTCAGGCGCAGACGGGACGGCCCGCGCTCGAGGTCGTCTACACCGTGCTGCACGCGGGCGGCAAGTTCGGCGGCGGCGGATATAAGGTCTCCGGCGGTCTGCACGGCGTCGGCGCGAGCGTCGTCAACGCGCTGTCCGAATGGCTGACGGTGCAGGTGCATAAAAACGGCAGCATCTACGAGATGAAATTCTCCCGCGGCAAGATCACGCAGGAGATGACCATCATCGGCTCGACCGACCGCACGGGCACGACCGTCACGTTCAAGCCGGACTACCAGATGTTTGAAGAGCTCGAATACTCCTACGAAACGCTGCATACCCGTATGCGCGAGGAGGCATTTCTGAATGCGGGGCTTCGCATTACCATCGAGGATAAGCGCGTTGAGAGCGCGGAAAAGCCCGAGAGCGAGCGCCGCGACTCGATGTGCTACGAGGGCGGTATCCGCGAATTCGTCACGTGGCTCAACAAGAAGAAGGAGCCGCTGCACAATCAGGTCATCTACATGAGCGGCATGAAGGGCGACTCGTTCGCAGAATTGGCGCTCCAGTATGACGACGGCTATCAGGAAAATATCCTCTCGTTCGCCAACAACGTCCACACGCCCGAGGGCGGCATGCACGAGACCGGCTTCAAGGCCGCGCTCACGCGCGTGCTGAACGCCTACGGCATCAAAAACGGCATCATCAAAGAAGGCGACAAGGTCAGCGGCGAGGACTGCCGCGAGGGTCTGACCTGCGTGATCTCCGTCAAGCTCACGAACGCGCAGTTCGAGGGCCAGACGAAGGCAAAGCTCGGAAATTCCGAGATCCGCACGCTGGTGGACGGCATTGTCTCCGACCGGCTGATGCAGTTCCTTGAAGAAAACCCCGCTGTGGCGCGCACGATCCTGGATAAGGCCATGACGGCCAACCGCGCGCGAGAGGCCGCGCGCAAAGCGCGCGAATCGATCCGCCGCAAGAGCGCCCTCGGCGGTGCGGCGATGCCCGACAAGCTGCGCGACTGCAACGAGAATAACCCCGAACTCACCGAGATCTACATCGTAGAGGGCGACAGCGCAGGCGGCTCTGCCACCCAGGGGCGCGACTCGCGCTTCCAGGCGATCCTGCCGCTGTGGGGCAAGATGTTGAACGTCGAAAAGGTGCGCGCCGACAAAATTTACGGCAACGACAAGCTCCAGCCCGTCATCATCGCGCTCGGCGCGGGACTGGGCGAGGATTTCGACGTCAATAAGCTGAGATATCACAAGGTCATCATCATGGCGGATGCCGATGTCGACGGCTCGCACATCCGGACGCTGCTGCTGACGTTCTTCTTCCGCTATATGCGCCCGCTCATCGAAAACGGCTATGTCTACGCGGCCGTGCCGCCGCTTTTCAAGCTGACGCGCGGCAAGACGACGCGCCTTGCCTTCACGCCGGAGGAGCGCGATCAGTACTCCGCCGAACTGCGCGGAGACAATCCGAACGCGAAGGTCGATATCTCGCGCTTCAAGGGTCTTGGTGAAATGAATCCGCACGAGCTGTGGGAGACGACCATGGATCCCGAAAAGCGCACGCTCAAGCGCATCACGCTTGAAGACGCGGTGCTCGCCGACGAGACGTTCACGGTACTGATGGGCGAGAAGGTCGAGCCGCGCAAGGAATTCATCGAACAGAACGCGAAATACGCGGTCAATCTGGACTTTTAAGAGAGGAGGACGCAGAAAATGGCACACAAAAACGTGGATTACAAGCCCGAGGATATCCGCTTTCCCGATCAGAAGATCGTGCAGAGCGAGCTCGTGCACGAGATGCAGTCCTCCTACATCGAATACGCGATGTCGGTCATCGTCGGGCGCGCGCTGCCCGACGTGCGCGACGGCTTGAAGCCCGTCCACCGCCGCATTCTGTACGCCATGTATGAAGACGGCCTCACGAGCGACAAGCCCTTCAAAAAGTCGGCGACCTGCGTCGGCGACGTGCTGGGCCGCTATCATCCGCACGGCGACGCGTCGGTGTACGACGCGCTCGTGCGTCTCGCGCAGGACTTCTCCATGCGCTATATGCTCGTCGACGGCCACGGCAACTTCGGTTCCATTGATGGCGACCCTCCGGCCGCCTACCGATACACCGAGGCCAGAATGTCGAAGATCGCGAACGAAATGCTGCGCGACATCGACAAGGAGACCGTCGACTGGGACCCGAACTTCGACGAGAGCCGCAAAGAGCCCCGCGTGCTGCCCGCGCGCTTCCCGAACCTGCTGGTGAACGGCTCTTCCGGTATCGCCGTCGGTATGGCGACGAACATCCCGCCGCACAACCTGACCGAGGTCATCAACGCCTGCGTCTGCGTGCTCGATAACCCGGAGGCGACGCTTTACGACCTGATGCAGCACATCACCGGCCCCGACTTCCCGACCAAGGGCATCATTATGGGCCGCAGCGGCATCCGCGCGGCTTACGCCACGGGCCGCGGTAAGATCATCCTGCGCGCCCGCACGGAATTTGAAGAATTCGGCCGCGACCGCACGCGCATCATCGTCACCGAGCTTCCGTATCAAGTGAACAAGCGTATGCTCATCAAGAACATGGCCGATCAGGTGAACGACAAGCGCTTGGAGGGCATTTCCGACATCCGCGACGAGACTGACCGCACGGGTATGCGCATCGTCATCGAAGTGAAGCACGACGCGAACCCGCAGGTGGTCTTAAACAGGCTCTTTGCCCAGACGCAGCTGCAGACGAGCTTTGCCATCAACATGCTGGCGCTCGTGGATAACCAGAAGCAGCCGAAGATCCTGTCCCTGCGCCATATCATTGACGAGTATCTCGCCTTCCAGGAAGAACTCATCACGCGCAGAACGCAGTACGACCTCAAAAAGGCGCGCGAGCGCGAGCATCTGCTGCAAGGACTTCTCATCGCGCAGGACAACATCGACGAGGTCATCCACATCATTCGCACGAGCTACGACGACGCGAAGGAAAAGCTGATGGAGCGCTTTTCCCTCTCCGATATTCAGGCGCAGGCCATTCTTGATATGCGCCTGAAGGCCTTGCAGGGCCTCGACCGCGAAAAGCTGCAGAACGAGTACGACGAACTCGAAAAGAAGATCGCGTACTTTGTCGAGCTGCTTTCGAACGAGACAATGCTCAAGGGCGTTCTCAAGGACGAACTCATCGAAATTCGCGACAAGTACGGCGACGAACGCAAGACCGAGATTCAGGAGGTCGAGGACGAGATCGATATCGAAGATCTCATCGAAGAGGAGCAGTGCGTCTTCACCCTGACCCGCAACGGCTACATCAAGCGCACGAGCGCGAGCGAGTACACCGCGCAGAG
>CAKTRT010000034.1 GCA_934597535.1 uncultured Oscillospiraceae bacterium
CAGCGCAGAGGGGCCGATCTCGCTGCTGAAAAAGCCGATGCCCTGATTCCATGCCAGCAGCTCGAACACGTCGTCCAACGCGGTGCTCTCTACGCCGTGGATATGCTGGCAGAAGCCACCACCACACAGTTTTCAAAGGACCGAAAGCCCTCGCCCTTCCAAGAGAATCTGGAAGTTGCTAAAGCTGGCGGACAGGTTGCCGGGCGAACGAGGAAAGACATTGAGTCACAGTCCAATACGCCGGTCATTTCCCCGAAGAACGCCGTACGGCTCAATCAGATCGTGACTGACCTTCTGGAAGGGGCAGCCGCGGATACGAACGAGATGCCAGAGGAAAAATAGCGTTTTCACATAACCATTTTTCATGTGACCAGTTGGCCGCTTCTGAAAGCACCTATCAAAAAAGTTTGTAAAAAGTTAAAAAAGAACGAAGAATTCCGATTTGCACATGGCATTTTTGAGCCGGGGGTTCAAAAATCTACAGTGGTACAGCCTGACAAAGCATGAACCTTTAGTTCCTAAGGGTTCAGGCTTTTTCATTGCTCTCTCTGGTAATTGCTGCGGCCTCTCCAAAAGCGTCGGAAAAGAGCCGGATCGTGTATCGGGTATGGAAGATCTGAACTGCCTTGCAAAGAGATCGGAGAGCTTCGGCAATATTGGGTAGATCACAAGCGGGACATTCTCCGCGGCATTGGCGATTCCGATCTTGACGGATATGATGAGTTCAACACCGGGGGGCAGCTCCGGAACGCCGCAACGGTCGGCATTACCTGCGTGCTGACGAAGCGGATGCTCCTGCCGGAAACACTGTTTCCGCATCTGCGGGGGATCGGCGAGACGGCGCGGCAGGGGACAGGGCGGAGTGCTGGCATGACGATGGCGCCGGTGCGGGAGACGGCGCTTTACACCGTGCTTTTTTCGCCGAAATCGCGCAATGCGGACAGTCTCCGCAGCAGCCGTTTCCGGATCTGCTGCGATTCTTTTGCAAACGCAGGGACGCTGCAATGGCTGCGGTGGCTACAAGTGCCAGCAGACTCCAATCCAAGACGCCCATCATAAGATACCTAAGATACCCATCAAGGCATAGACGACAGATGCCGCGATCCATGCGACACAGCACTGCATCAACACGATGCCGATTGTTTTCAGCGTTGAACCGAATTCCCGCCGGATCGTGGCCACCGCTGCGATGCAGGGAGTGTACAGCAGCGTAAAGACCAGAAAGCTCGCGGCGGAGCGGCTGGTGAACATTGTGGAAAGCACGGCTCCGCCCAGCAAAACCTCCAGTGTGCTGACTACAGATTCCTTTGCGATGAAGCCGGAGATCAGGGAGGTCGCGCAGCGCCAATCCGCAAAGCCCAGCGGTGCGAACACCGGCGCGATCCATCGGCCGATGAGGGCCAAAAGACTGTCGGCGCTGTCGGCCACCACGTTCAGCCTGATATCAAAGCTTTGCAGGAACCAGATGATGATCGTAGCCAGAAAAATCACCGTAAAGGCCCTCTGCAAAAAATCCTTGGCCTTTTCCCACAGCAGAAGCGCAACGCTCTTGAGACTCGGCAAACGGTAATTGGGAAGCTCCATGACAAACGGTACCGGCTTCCCGCGGAATGTGCTCCAGTTCATGATAAGCGCGGCAACGATCCCAATCAGAATGCCCAGCAGATACAGAGAGATCATCACGAGCGCGCGGTGCGTCGGGAAGAACGCCGCGGTAAAAAACGCGTAGATGGAGATCTTTGCCGAGCAGCTCATATAAGGCGTGAGCAGGATGGTCATCTTGCGGTCGCGGTCGCTCGATACCGTGCGCGTCGCCATGATGGCCGGCACGGAGCAGCCGAAGCCGATGAGCATGGGAACGATGCTGCGGCCGGACAGGCCGATCTTACGCAGGGGCTTGTCCATCACAAATGCGACGCGCGCCATGTAGCCGGTATCCTCCAGAATGGAGAGGAAGAAAAAGAGCGTCACGATGATAGGCAGGAACACCAGCACGCTGCCTACGCCCGTAAAAATGCCGTCGATGATGAGGCTATGTACCACAGGGTTGATGCCGTAAGCGGTCAGGGCATGGTCTGCCATGGCGGTAAGGGCGCCAATGCCGACCGCAAGCCAGTCGGACAGCCGCTGCCCGATCACATGAAAGGTGAGGTAGAATATCAGCAGCATAACGGCAAGAAAAGCAGGGAGCGCCGTATACCGGCCGGTAAGAAACCGGTCGATCTTCATCGAGCGGGCGTGCTCCCGGCTCTCGTGGCACTTTACCACCGACGATGCCACAACGCTTTCAATGAAGGTGTAGCGCATATCGGCAAGCGCCGCGTTGCGGTCAAGCCCCGCTTCGCTCTCCATCTGCACGATGCAATGCTCAAGCAGCTCGCGCTCGTTCCGATCGAGCGCCAGACGGTCGGCGAGGTCATCGCCGCCTTCGATCAGCTTTGTTGCACAGAAGCGTGCCGGCACACCGATGCGGTCGGCGTGGTCGGCGATCAGGTGCGTGACGGCGTGGATGCAGCGGTGGACGGCGGAATCATCCGCGCAGAAGTCCGTCACCTTGGGCAGAGTTTTGCTCCGAGCCACGGCGATCGCCTGATCCACCAGCTCGCTCACGCCCTCGCCCTTTGCGGCTGCGATCGGTATGACAGGGATGCCGAGCGCGGCGCTCATCTTCTGCACGTCGATGGAACCGCCGTTGGAACGGACCTCATCCATCATGTTCAGCGCCAGCACCATCGGTATCCGCAGCTCGAGCAGCTGAAGCGTCAGGTACAAATTGCGCTCGATGTTGGTGGCGTCCACAATGTTGATCATGCCGTCCGGCTTCTGATTGAGGATAAAATCGCGGGAGACGATCTCCTCCTGCGTATAGGGCCGCAGGGAGTAGATGCCGGGCAGATCCACCACGGCGCAGCCTTTTTCATCTGTGATCTCGCCCATCTTCTGATCTACCGTGACACCGGGAAAGTTGCCGACGTGCTGGTTGGAGCCGGTGAGGGCGTTGAAGAGAGTCGTTTTGCCGCAGTTCTGATTTCCGACGAGTGCAAAGATCATTTCAGCTCACCCTCCACTTCGATCTTCTGAGCCTCCTCTACGCGCAGCGTCAGCTCGTAGCCGCGCACGCGGATCTCGATGGGATCGCCCATCGGCGCGACCTTCTGTAATGTCACGCGGGTGTGCGGGATCAGCCCCATATCCAGCAGGCGGCAGCGCAAGGCTCCGTCTCCGCCCACAGCGGTAATGACGGCGGACGTGCCGACCTTCAATCTATCAAGTGTCATCCAATTTCTCTCCCCAATGATTTTGATGTGTTTATGGTAACATTCCTGCCGCAGCCTGTCAACACAGCCGCGGATGAGAAACTTGGCGTTTCATGAAGCGATCTGGAGGACGGGACCGACTGGACGCTGACCGCAGGGGTGATCTTGTTGAGCGCATAAAGACCCTCTTCCAGCCCGTATGCATCCTTGGTGAAAGCTTTGGTTGTTTTTGACAATTTTTTGAGAGCATCGGAATATCGGTCGGTAGCTTTAATGACAATGGATGCTTCTGGCATAAAATCACCGCTTTTCTGTTGACTTTAGTGAAATACTGCATATAATAAAATAAAAGGAGTAGTGAACTATGGATAGAGGTCTAAAGATCGTAATTGAAATGTCTTTTGCTCTCCTTGTTGTTTGTGGTGCTTTAGCACTGATTATCCAATAATTCCATGCCGCCTATTCGGGCGGCTTTATTTTTTGCCCCGCGTGATCTTGACGGCCTTGCCGCGCGGCGCGCGGCAAGGCCGCCCCTGCTCGCCTCATAGGAGGACAGCGCCCAGATCAGGTCCTTTCCCCCCTGCGGGCGGCCGTAATAGTCGCCCGCAAGACGCACAG
The DNA here is from genome assembly GCA_934597535.1 of uncultured Oscillospiraceae bacterium. Classification (GTDB taxonomy): domain Bacteria; phylum Bacillota; class Clostridia; order Oscillospirales; family Oscillospiraceae; genus Hominicoprocola. The sequence continues at coordinate 3,876 of CAKTRT010000034.1, forward strand.
ACCGTGGAGAAAAGGGAAGGGGAGTGTTCCGGTGGAACGCTCCCCTTTTATGCGGCGGGAAAAGAATCAGACGCGCTTGGGACTGCCCTTTGCGCGCATCACGCAAAGACCGACGATCAGTCCGAGCAGCGCGGGCAGCAGCCAGCCGAGACCGCTCTCGTAAAGCGGCAGCACCTTCGCCGCGGCGTTCAGCAGGGGCTGAACATGCAGGAACTCGATCGCGGCGGCAGGCAGCGCACGGAGGAAATCGAACACGGCGGCGCAGAGCGTAAAGCCCGTCACAAAGCCGTAAACGTATTTGCTATGGCCAAAGCGCTCTCCTAAAAGCCCCATCAGGATCAGCGTGATGGCAAGCGGGTAGAGCAGCATCAGCACGGGGACGGAGTAGGATGTGATGGCAGTCAGGCCGAGGTTTGCGATCAGGAGCGAGACGAGACTGAACACCACCGCCCACTTGCGGTAGCTCAGCGCCTTGGGAAACAGCTTGCAGAAGGTCTCGGCGCAGCTCGTGACAAGGCCGACGGCCGTTTTCAGGCACGCGAACGTGACGGTCACGGCGAGGATCAGCGCACCGGCCTTGCCGAAGTAATGATCTGCCACCAGTGCGAGCACCTCGCCGCCGTTGGCGCAGGTCTCGAACATGCCGCGGCTCTGCGCACCGACCACAGCGATCGCCAGATAGATGAGCGCCATCAGCAGGCAGCTGAACACGCCTGCGCTGACAGTGTTGCGCGCGATGGCATGCGGCTCTTCGATGCCGAGACCGCGGATGACGTTGATGACCACGATGCCGAAAGCAAGGCTGGCCAGCGCATCCATCGTGTCGTAGCCGTCGAGGAAGCCCGTGGCGAATGCGCCGGCCTCATAGCCTGCTGCGGGCTCGATCTCGGCGATCACGCCCATGGGATGCAGCAGCGCGGCGATCACCAGCACGCCGAGGAAGACGAGAAAGAGCGGGTTGAGGATCTTGCCGACCCAGATGAGGATCCTGCCGGGGAAAAGCGAAAAGCCGAGCACCGCTGCAAAAAACAGCGCGGAAAACACGGCGAGGGCAAGCGTGATGTTTGCCCCGTCTCCGAGCATGGCCTCCACACCCACGGTGAACGGCACAGCCGCGCAGCGCGGAATGGCAAACAGCGGGCCGATGGTCAGATACAGCGCGCAGGTGAAAAACACGCAGTAGCCGCGGCTCACCTTGCCGGAAAGCTCGATCAGGCCTTCGCTGCGGCTGATGCCGATGGACGCCACGCCCATCAGCGGAAGGCCGACGCCCGTGATGAGAAAGCCGATCATCGCGGGCATCAGGTTGCGGCCCGCGAGCTGGCCCATGTAGATGGGGAAGATCAGATTGCCCGCACCGAAAAACAGTCCGAACAGCATGCTTGCCACGGACACGAGTTCGCTCTTTGTTAACTTTTTTTTCATTTTAAATTACTCTCTTTCGAACGTTACAGCGCCAGAGCGCGGCGAATGGCCTCGCCCGCGCCGTTATGTGCGTTATCCGCTGTGACAAGATCGCACAGCGAGCGTATGTCTGGATCTGCGTTGCCCATCGCAAACGAAAGGCCAACGCTTTGCAGCATTTCGCGGTCGTTATCGGAGTCGCCCACGCCTGCGACGCGCGCCATCGGGATGCCGAGCGCGCCTGCGAGCCATGTAAGCCCGCTGGCCTTGCTGACATGCTGCGCGGTCATTTCCAGCGTGGTGACCTCAGGCGTTGCGATGTCCAAAGGGAGATCCTTCAGTTCTTCCCGGCAGCGCACGCGGTCTTCGGAAGAGCGGAAGTAAAGGTTGATCTTGGCAATGTCCCCAAGTGCCTCTGCTTCCTGCGCCATATCTGCGACCGGACGAGCGATCCGCTGGAACATCGGCTGATAAATGCCCATATGGAAGTCTGCCATGTGCGTGACATCCTTCGCCGCCACGATGGACTCGCTTTCCGTCAGAAAGTGGAGCATCGCGCGGTATTTGGCCGCCGCTGCAAGCGCAGCATCTACGAGCCCGTGGGGAATGGCGCTGCGGTAAATGCAGCGGCCCTCAGCACGGTCGTAAACACATGCGCCGCTGTTGCACACGGCATAGCGCATTTCGGGCACGACGTTAAAGTAATCCAGCAGCTCCGGCACGGCACGGCCGGTGCAGTATGCGACCTGCACGCCGCGCTGCGCTGCAAGCTGGATATCGCGCATGGTATCGGGGTGGATGGTCTTGTCCGGTGTGAGCAGGGTGCCGTCCACGTCCAGCGCGATGAGCTGATAGGTGTTCCCCACGGTAAAGGCTCCTTTCTGCGGCGGCCCGGCAGGCCGCTGCGGCGTTCAAAATTTGGTTTATTATATCACGCATACGGGGAAAGGACAACGCTGCATTTTCTTCTGCCGCATTTTTGGAAAAATGCAAGAAAGCAGAGCGGCTCTGCCATTTTTCCTTGGTCAGATGTGCCAAGCAGAAGGGCGTGGCCTCTTGCCGCGGAGCAGGCAGAGTATATCGGTCATCGGCGTTTGCCTGAAGATGACGGGTTAGACTTAATACAAATGTCGCTGTCCGTGTTTTTCGACGGCAACATTGTATACGAAACCGAAGAATAGCATGCTTACACTCGCCCTTGCAAAGAATCTAAACAATAGGAACTGATAATTTCCTGCTTGCCGCAACGCCTTCAACAGCACGTTTTCCCCTGTAACAACAGCAACCGCTCCTCCGCTTTTGCGGGGGAGCGGTTGCTTTCTCTCTTAATACTGCCGCACCACGGCGACGACGCGGCCCAAGATCGTGCTCTCGCGGCCGTCGATAGGCTGATAGTCCGGGTTCGCGGGCAGCAGCCAGACTTCGCCGTTTCGGCGGCTGAGCGTCTTGACCGTTGCCTCGTCGCCCAGCAGCGCAACAACGATCTGTCCGTTTTGCGCCGTGGGCTGGCGGTGGACGACCACCAGATCGTCCGGCAGGATGCCGACGCCAAGCATCGACTCGCCGCGCACGCGCAGGGCAAAGTATTCGTCGTCGTGCCCGCCGGTGTCGAACGTCAGGTAATCCTCGATGCACTCCTGCGCAAGGATCGGACTGCCGGCGGCAACATTGCCGATGATGGGCACGCGGCGGCGGGAAGCCCGTTCCTCCTCCGCCGCCGGCTGCTCCGCGGCCGCGGGAGCGGCCGGCGCCTGCGGCGGATTTTTCAGTGCAATGGCGCGCCCCTTTCCGGCGCCCTTTTCGATGAGGCCCAGCTCCTCAAGATGCTTGATATGGAAATGCACGGTGGACGGCGACTTGAGTCCCAGCGCCTCTCCAATCTCGCGCACGGACGGAGCATAGCCCTGGCGGGCGATGCTCTCGACGATGTAATCGTATACGCGCTGCTGCATTCTGGACAGTTTTCCCATTCCGACGCGCCCCTTCCAACATTTGTTCTAACTCATCATACCACATTTTTTAAAAAATGCAACATCCGTTTCAGAATTTTTGCATTTTCTTGCCGGATGCGTGCGGCTTAAAAAAATTTTTACAAAGGGGGTTGACAAATTCCTCTGCCTGTATTATTGTACTAATCACCTAATACAGTGATACACAAGGAGGATCGTCATGGAATGGAACTTCCGCAGCGACCAGCCGATCTACTCCCAGCTGACGCAGCGGCTCACAGAGGCCATTGTCTCCGGCATCTATGCGCCGGGGGAAAAGCTCCCCTCGGTGCGCGACCTTGCGCTGGAGGCGGGGGTCAACCCCAATACCGTGCAGCGCGCGCTCGCCGATCTGGAGCGTGATGGGCTGGTGTATTCCCAGCGCACGGCGGGGCGGTTCGTCACGGAAAACAAAAACATGATCGTAAACGCCAGACTGCGTCTGGCAGACGAGCGGGTGGCCGCGTTCCTCCGCTCGATGAAAACGCTTGGCTGCGACAGGGAAGAAGTCCTCTCCCTGATCGCACAGGCAAAGGAGGAAGAAAAATGAACATTCTGGAATGCAAGGCGCTGACAAAAAATTTCGGTGCCAGAACCGCGCTCGACACGGTCGATCTTGCGATCGAGCCTGGGCGCATCGTGGGACTGCTCGGCCCCAACGGCAGCGGAAAAACCACGCTGATCAAGCTGGCCAACGGGCTGCTGACGCCTTCATCGGGCGAGATCCTGATCGATGGCAAAAAGCCCTCGCGCGCGACAAAGGCGATCGTATCCTATCTGCCCGACCGCAACACGCTGCCCGGCTGGATGACCGTTGCGCAGACGCTCGACTACTACGAGGATTTCTACGCGGACTTCCGCCGCGGCCTTGCCGAGACGATGCTGATGAACCTCGGCCTTGACCGCGCGCAGCGCGTCAAGACTCTCTCCAAGGGCATGCGCGAAAAGGTACAGCTCATCCTCACAATGAGCCGTCAGGCAAAGCTGTACCTCCTCGACGAGCCGATCGGCGGCGTTGATCCCGCCACGCGCGACTACATTCTGCGCACGATCATCAGCAACTACAGCGAGGATGCGGCGGTCGTCATTTCTACGCACCTCATTGCCGACGTGGAGCCGGTGCTTGACGAGGTCGTGTTCCTGCGCGAGGGAAAGGTGATGCTCCACGAGAGCGTGGAGACGATCCGCGATGAAAAGGGCAAGAGCGTTGACGAGCTCTTCCGGGAGGTATTCAGATGTTAAGTAAGCTTATTAAGCACGAATTCCGCGCAACGAGCCGCATCATGTGGCCGGTCTTTCTTGGAATGCTGGCTCTGACGGTGCTGATGCGTTTTTCTCAACTGCTCCTGAACGGCGGGCACATTCCCTGGCTCTTACAGCTCATCGGCGTACTGCTGGTCATCGGCTTTGTGATGGGCCTCTTTGCGCTGGCGTTTGCGCCGCTGGTGCTCTCCGCCGTCCGCTGGCGCGACCATGTGCTCAAGGACGAGGGCTATCTCACGCTGACGCTGCCGGTGAGCCTCCATCAGCTGCTCATCTCCAAGCTCATCGTTTCCGCCGTGTGGTATGCTGCGGCGTTCATCGTGGGACTTCTCTCGCTGCTGATTGCTGTCTCCGGCTGGAGCACTTTCCAGTATGTCCCCGATTTTTTCAGCGATTTCTTCACCGTATTCTTCCAGATGGACGCCGCGCTGCGCGGCCACGCGCTGCTCATCCTGCTCGAGCTGCTGGGCAACTTCGTCTTTGCCGTTTCCGCCGCGTCGCTCGTGGTGTACGCCGCCTATTCCATCGGCTACAGCTTCAATAAGCACAAGGAGCTCTGGACGGTCATTCTGATCCTCGTGTTCTTTGAGCTTGCGCAGTTCACCGCCATCGCCATGATCGGCGTGTTCATCAACGCCAACCCCGATACCTGGATTGCGCTGGACGCCGTCAACGTACCCAAGGGCATCGAGCTGCTGCTCCTGTGGGGGATGTTCGGCGAGCTTATCTTCTGCGCGGCGGGCTACGCCGTAACGTGGT
>CAKTRT010000035.1 GCA_934597535.1 uncultured Oscillospiraceae bacterium
GATGTCTGCAAGAAGCTGTTCAAGGAGATCGCTCCCGGCTATGCTGAGCGCAACGGCGGTTATACCCGCATCGTTCGTACCGGCGTTCGCCGCGGCGACGCTGCCGAGACCGCTATGATCGAGTTGGTCTAAAAATTAGGCTAACGTGCGGTCGAGGCGCTGCCGACGCCCGCCCGCAGGCGGGTGTGCAGCCGTGCAACCGCCGAAGGCGGCTCTTGGCACGGCGCTGACCGCTATGATCGAGCTGGTCTAAGAAGCAGCAGACAAACGCGTTGCCGCCTGCGGCGGCGCGGCTTGCAGGCCACTGAACCGTAGTAAAAAGCCCTTTTGTATGGCAGATCGCGAAGCCATACAAAAGGGCTTTTTATCGTTTTGATAAAGAAATTGAGCAATCAGTCGGCGCGCCGTTGAATTGTACCTGCTGGCGCATTCAGAAGGACTTATTCGATCGGAGATTTCATATAGAGAGAAGAAATGTCAAGAAGAAAGCATGATGTATGCTGGTTTTCAATCCGGTTATATGGAATCTTCTGTTCGTTGTCATTCCGGATATCGCACAGGCCATGCAGACGCCTGCGACCACATGGATGGCCGTGATGAGCCAGAGCAGTGCCAATACCGCCATCGTGATCTGGTGCATCGCGGCGGCCATTTATGAAAAGAAGCACATACAAAAAGAACGGACATGAAGGCGCGTGCCGCGGTATCACCCACTGTCCCGCCCAATGCCTTGATCCTGTAAGCGGAATATGACGGGAGAAAATTCAGACGCAATTTCCATCTGTACAAAATTCGACCGGAGAGCACGCAGGATCGGAGAACGGCTACTTTGATCAATCGGGCGTCGGCAAAAGGCTGAACAATGGTAAAAACGCTTTCCGCTCTTCGCGGAAAGCGTTTTTGACGCTAACAGAGACGGGCGAAGGTCGGGCCGAGCTTTTCGGTGAAGCCCAGCGCGCGGTACATGTCTTCGTCATAGGGAGCGCGGGTGACAGTAAGACTGACGAGGGAATTTGCCTTGCAGTATTCCTGCGCCGCGAAGTACGGACGGACTCAACATAACACGAATGGCGCGTTTGCGCAAGATAAAAGTATTTGCCCAAATACTTGAAAATATCGTTGACAAAGCGCGCAAACGTGTTAAAATAGCTTTCAGCGAAAGCCACAAGTGAATACTTCATCAAGAGTGGTTGAGGGAACGGCCCTATGACACCACGGCAACCTGCCCGAAGAGGCAAGGTGCCAAATCCGACGAACGAATCGAAAGATGAGGAAGAGCAGAAAGTGCGATACTCTGTCGGTTCGGCAGAGTATTTTTTGTTTTTCCCGAAAGAAAGGAAGAAAGAATCATGGCAAAACGTTTATTTACCTCCGAATCCGTCACCGAGGGGCATCCCGACAAGATCTGCGACCAGATCTCCGACGCGGTGCTCGACGCGATCCTTGAAAAAGACCCCAACGGCCGCGTGGCCTGCGAGACGACCGTCTCCACCGGCCTTGTCCACATCATGGGCGAGATCACCACGAGCTGCTATGTCGACATCCCGAAGATCGCGCGCGACGTCATCCGCGACATCGGCTACGACCGCGCGAAGTACGGCTTCGACTGTGACACCTGCGGCGTTATCACGAACATCGACGAGCAGAGCGGCGATATCGCGATGGGCGTCGACAACTCCTTTGAAAATAAGGAAAGCGGCGCGAGCGAGCTCGACAACGGCGCGGGCGACCAGGGCATGATGTTCGGCTACGCCTGCACCGAGACCCCTGAGCTCATGCCGCTCGCGATCTCCCTTTCCCATAAGATGGCAAAGAAGCTGACCGACGTGCGCAAGCAGGGCCTTGTCGACTATCTCCGTCCCGACGGCAAGACGCAGGTGACGGTCGAGTACGACGAGAGCGGCAAGCCCGTCCGCGTCGACACGGTCGTCCTCTCCACCCAGCACGCGCCGGAGGCGACGCTTGAGCAGATCCGCAAGGACATGATCGAGCTTGTCATCAAGCCGACTGTTCCCGCGGAGCTGATGGACGAGAACACCAAGATTTATGTTAACCCGACCGGCCGCTTCGTCATCGGCGGCCCGCAGGGCGACAGCGGCCTGACCGGCCGCAAGATCATCGTCGATACCTACGGCGGCAGCGCCCCGCACGGCGGCGGCGCGTTCTCCGGTAAGGACCCGACGAAGGTCGACCGCTCTGCCGCTTACGCCGCGCGCTATGTCGCCAAGAACATCGTGGCTGCGGGCCTTGCCGACAAGTGCCAGGTCCAGCTCGCCTACGCTATCGGCGTTGCGCATCCCGTGAGCGTGCTTGTTGAGACGTTCGGCACCGGCAAGGTCGATGACGGCAGGCTTGAAGAGGCCGTCGAGAAGGTCTTCGATCTGCGCCCGACCGCCATCATCCGCGACCTTGACCTGCGCCGGCCCATCTACCGCAAGCTCGCCGCTTACGGCCACATGGGCCGCGAGGACCTCGGCGTAACGTGGGAAAAGACCGACCGCGTCGGCGCCCTGCTCGAAGCGCTGAAGTAAAAGCAATCGAAGACGAGGCAAAGCCCCGTCTTCGAAAAAGTTTCGCTGCGTTTTGCGCCTTGCCACCCGCAGGGCGGCTGCGACATTGCACCGTCGCGGCATTACGATTCCCGCACCCTTTCGGGCGCGCCAATCGTGCCGCTTCCTCGAAAACGGCTTGCTGTTTCCGCCGCAGGCGGCGCTTCACCGTTTTCCACTCCGCGCAAAGTGTTTTCTGCCACGCGCATGTCGCGGCAGAAAACCGATTCAAATTTATTTCGTGCCGTGCGCGGCACGAAACTCTGTGAGACCATTTGATAAAAACAGCGCCGACCCGCGAAAGCGGGCTGGCGCTGTTTTCCTATATGGGCGGGATCGATCAGTTCGGGTGCTCCTCGTTCCAGAGCTTTTCGGCCTCGGGGCGCCAGCAGGCGGCGTAGGACTCGCACTTGTTGCACAGGTGCTCCACGCTCTCGGGCGCTTCCAGGTCGGTCGAATGCGCGCCGCTGCGCGCGACCATCTGGGGCAGATATTCAGGATTTTCCAGCATCGGGCAGGGGCGCAGGTGGTTGTTGTTGAACGGCTGGCCCTTGCGGTACTCCTTAAAAAGCGGCTGCTGGAGACATTCGAGGAAGCTCTTTTCGCGGATATTCGCGCCCGAGTAATGGATGAACACGCAGGGCTCGACGTCGCCCGCGGCGTTGATGTGGCAGTAGAGCTTGCCGCCGGCGATGCAGCCGCCTGTGAACTCGCCGTCATTCTGGAAGTCGATGGCGAAGATCTCCTTGCCGCCGGTGAGACCGCGGATCTCGCGCACGCGGTCCTTCATATAGGCGCGCTGCTCGGGCGTGAGCAGCAGGTCGGTCGCCGCGCCCATGCCGACGGGCATATAGTGGAAGTACCACGCGAAGTAGCAGCCCTTGGAGATGAGCAGGTCAAGGAACTCGTCGCTCGTGACGACCCGGTAGTTCTTGCTCGTGTAGCAGATGGACACGCCGAACGGGATGCGGTTTTTGTGCATGAGGTCCATCGCCGCGAGCGCCTTTTCAAAATGGCCCGCGCCGCGGCGGCCGTCGTTGGCGTCCTCAAAGCCCTCGATGCTGACCGAGACGATGAAGTTGCCCACGCGCTTGAGCTCGTCGCAGAAGGCCTGGTCGATGAGCGTGCCGTTGGTGAAGGCGTGGAAGGCGATGTCGCGGTGCTTTTCGCACAGGCGGAAGATGTCCGCCTTGCGCATGAGCGGCTCGCCGCCGGTGAAGAGGCAGGCGTGGGTGCCGAGCTCCGCACCCTCGGTCAGCACGCGGTCCATCTCCTCAAAGGTGAGATTCTGCTTGTGGCCGTACTCCGCCGCCCAGCAGCCCGCGCAGCGCATATTGCAGGCGCTTGTCGGGTCCATGAGGACGATCCACGGGATGTTGCAGTTATACTTTTCGGAGTTTGCCTGCGCCTGCTGGAAGCCGCGGAAGCCGCCCTCATAGGCGGCGGCCGTCAAAAAAGTCCTGAGCAGGTAGGGGTCGCACTCGCGCAGCAGGCGCTCGGCGTAATGCGCCCACTTGTTGTCGGGGTCATTTGCAATCTGGTGCAGCATCTCAAAGGTCTCCGGTGTCCAGACGCTGGAGTGGATCTTCTGGACCATGTTGACAAAGTCGTTTGCGACGGTGCAGACGTCCTTCGTCTGGCTTTTTCTGATGAGCGAGTCGAGCATGGCCTCAAAGGCCTTGCGCTCTGCTGCATGGGCGATTTTCTCTGCTGCGTTCATAGTGTCACGATTCCTTTCCCTGCCCGCGGTGCGGGCATCCTAAAAATTCAGGAGGAAAGGGCGCGATCCTTTCCCTCCGTTGCCTGTGCGGCGATTTTCTGGAGCTTTTCCATGCGCGCATCGAGCTGTGCGCTGATCTCGGCGCACTCATAGAGCTCGCGCTCCACGTATTCCATTTCGGGGAGATTTTTCTTGTAGCGGATCTTATGCTCAAGGCTGGCCCACCAATCCATCGAGATCGTGCGGAACTGTACTTCGACCTTCATGCGCCGCTTCTGGTCATGCAGAAAGATCGGCGTTTCCACGATCAGATGCAGGCTGCGGTAGCCGTTGGGCTTGGGGGCTGCGATGTAATCCTTGCGCTCGAGCAGGGTAATGTCGTCCTGGCGCAAAAACGCATCGGACAGGCGATAGATGTCTGAGGGATGCGAGCAGATCACGCGCACGCCTGCAATATCGTTGAGATTTTTCTCAATGCTTTCCACCGTCAACGGATAGCCGCGGCGCGTAAGCTTTTCCACGATGCTCTCGGGGGACTTCAGGCGCGTTTTGATCGTCTCGATGGGGTTGCGGTCGTACTGCAGGGAAAGCTCCTCGTCGAGCACATTGAACTTCGTTTCGACCTCCATCATCGCGCAGCGGTAATAGCTCATCAGCTCACGATATGGCTGGGAGTATTTCTGTGCCCACTGCTGGACCTCAGCGCGGGAGAGGCGGGAGAGCAGCACCTGCTCAAGGTAGGATCGTTCACCGGACATGCGAAGCGGCATTCCATCAGCTCCTTTGTCATTCTGCTGCGGCCCGCGCCATGCGGGGCCGTCTGCACTGAGCATAGCAAAGGCGGGCAAAGGATGCAAGGCGGAAGCTGTAAACTTTTTCCACGCGCTATTCGCCCGCTGCGGACGAATGCGGTCTTTATCCCTATTTATGCCAGAGAAAACGGGAGCGTCCAACTGTCATTTTTTCTCAAATGACAGGATTTCAGACATGAAGAGCACAACTGCACAAGATGCAAAAAAGCGCCGCCCCGGCCGGGGCGGCGCTGCTTATGCTGCTGCGATGGTCATCCCATACCTGCGTGCTGCTGCATCATCTGCCAGAGCACGCCGAGCTGCTCGGCGGAAACAAGCACATAGGCGAGGATAAAGATGAACCAGAGCTTCTGCATGTTTTCTTCGTTTTTTGAGAGGAAAAAGCAGTAACCGAGATAGGCCACCGTGTCCACGATCAGCACGACCACGATCATGGCGTAAAAGCCCGTCTCGCTCCATTCGGCCGCGCCGGTGAAGAGTGAGAGAAGGGAGTAGTACAGAAATGTGGCGGTGAAGGGCCATTTAAGCTTTCGCCAGTCGTGGATGCGCTGCTTTTTCTGGTTCATCGCTATGCTCCTTATTGTGTGATCGGTTCTCAGTATACCCTCTGCGCGGCGGGATTGCAAGAGGAAATGCTCTTGCATTGCGTGCGCGGCGGTGATAGACTGAAAAAAGAGGTGATCTTATGCTGGATACTCTGATCCGCGGCGCGCGAGTGATCGACGGTTCGGGACGCGCGGCGTTTACAGCCGATGTCGGCATCCGGAACGGAACGGTCGAAGCGGTCGGCGCACTGGGAGAAGCGCGGGCGCTGGAGACGATCGACGCTGCCGGCCGCGTGCTCACGCCGGGCTTTATTGATATCCACCGCCACGCCGACGCGGCGGTGTTCCGCGAGGACTTTGGCAGAGCGGAGCTTTGTCAGGGGCTGACGACGCTCGTCAACGGAAACTGCGGCATGTCGCTTGCGCCGCTCGCCGGTGCGCACGCAGGGGAGTGCGCGGCTTATCTTGCGCCCATCACGGGCGATATCCCGCCTGCGCTGCGCTTTGCATCACTTGCGGATTACTTTAAGGCTGCGCGGGAGCGGGGACTGCCGCTTTCCTGCGCGGAGCTCATCGGCATGGGCACGCTGCGCACGCTCGCCGCAGGGTTTGCGGCGGGCGATCTCTCGCCGCTTGAACTGAGAGATCTACACTATCATTTGGAAGCGGCGCTTGCCGACGGCGCGTGCGGCGTGTCGCTGGGCCTTGGCTATGCGCCGGAGATCTTTTATTCGACCGACGGACTGATCCGCGCGCTTGCGCCGCTGCACAAAAGCGACGTGCCCATCTGCGTACACATGCGGCAGGAGGGCGACGGCGTGGTCGATGCGCTGCGGGAGATGCTTACAGTTGCCCGCGCGCTGCAGACGCCGCTGGAGGTGAGCCATCTCAAGGCCATCGGCACGCGCAACGCGCGGCGCGCAGTGCCGGAGATGCTTGCGCTCATCGGGCGGGCGCGGGAGGACGGGCTCGACGTCATGTGCGATGTGTACCCCTATACCGCAGGCTCGACGCAGCTGATCCATGTGCTGCCGCCGGAGTTTCAGGAGGGCGGCACGCAGGCGCTGACAAGACGGCTGCTCGATCCGGCCGTGCGCAGAGAAATGCGCGCGCGCATGGAGACGGGGGATGATTTCGAAAACATCACGCTGCTCGTCGGCTTTGAAAACGTAGCCGCCATTGGGCTGAAAACAGAGGCATATCAAAGATTTGAGGGGGAAAGCATCGCAGAGATCGCAAAGACGCTTGGAAAAGATCCCTTCGATGCGCTCTTTGACCTGTTGGCCGCGGAGCGCTGCGAGACGGGGATGATCGACTTCATCGCCCATGAAGCGGATGTTCGGGGGATCCTGCGCGCGCCGTTCTCGGGCGTCATTTCCGACGCGACCTATCCCAGCGCCGGGCGCGTGCATCCGCGTGTGTACGGAACATTTGCGCGGCTGATCGAAAAATATGTTGTGCAGGAGCGTGTGCTTACGCTTGAACAGGCTGTGCACAAGGTGACGGGGCAGGCGGCTGCGCGCTTCGGTCTGACCGGTAAGGGAAGGATCGCGGCGGGCATGGATGCAGATCTCCTGCTCTTTTCGCCTGAGAAGATCCGCGAGCGCGGGACGTATACGAGCCCTGACGTGCCCGCTGCGGGCTTTGACGAGGTATTCGTGCTCGGCGAACGTGCGGTGCGCGGCGGCGCTTACTGCGGCGGAAGAAATGGGGAAATGCTCGCGCTGTGATGCATTTAAAAAATCTTAAAGAACAGTTTAACAAAAAGTGCTGACGTTTTTTCTCTTCTGTGTTATGCTGTAAAAGTAAAATACAGGATAGAGACAGGGAGAGTGCGGCATGGAGTATTTTCTGGATACGATCGAGACGATCGGGGAGGGGCATGGATTTTCTCTCTTCGGACCGCGCCACCTGATCACGCTGGCGGTATTTGCCGCCTTTACAGTGGGAAGCTGCGTCGTTTACGGCAGGGCGAACGCGGAAAAGCGCGGGAAAATGCGGAAGCTGTTTGCCGTGCTGCTGCTGGCAGACGAGATTTTCAAGCATGTCTGCCTGTTTCTCGGCGGGAATTTTAACTGGACGTATCTGCCACTGCATCTGTGCTCGATCAATATCTTTCTGATCGCCGTGCATGCGTGGCGGCCAAACAAAACGCTTGACAATTTTCTCTACTTTATCTGTATTCCCGCTGCGACCGCCGCGCTGCTGTTTCCCACGTGGACAACGCTGCCGGCAATGAACTTCATGTTCCTGCATTCTACGAGCGTGCATATTCTGCTGGCGGCGTATCCGATCATGCTTTATGCTGCGGGCGATATCCATCCGGAGCTGCGCGAGCTGGGACGCTGTCTGCTGCTGCTTGCGGCCATGGCTGTGCCGATCGTGCTGGTCAACCTGCTGCTGGATACAAACTTTATGTTCCTCATGTATGCGCCGGACGGCAATCCGCTGAAGTGGTTCGACGTGCATTGCGGCAGCCATCTGATCGGGTTTCCCATTCTGCTGGCAGCGGTGTGCGGGGTGATGGACATTCCGCTGCTCGTGCGGCGGAAGCGGGAACACGCGGCACGGCGTACCTCCCGAAAATAGTGAAGTGCATGGCGGCGGCTCTCCTGCACGGCTGCCGCCATGAAAAAATCTTGAATCCACTCTTGACAGGCGCAGGGAAAAAACATATAATACCATCGTTGTCCAGCAACCGCAGAGGTTAGGCATCCGGGTGTAGCGCAGTTGGTAGCGCGCATGGTTCGGGACCATGAGGCCGTGAGTTCGAATCTCGCCACTCGGACCAAGTAATGATAATCCGAACTACATTATCCAAGTGGGTAATGTGTTCGGATTTATCATTTCTATC
>CAKTRT010000036.1 GCA_934597535.1 uncultured Oscillospiraceae bacterium
ATATTCTCTCTGAATATCAGCGGCAGGGGATCGGTCGGGCGGCATTTGATTTTATCAAGGCGTATTGCAGGGAACACAGGGCGAAGTTTTTTACCTGCCACTGTGTTCCGGAAAATTTGAATGCCCGTGCGTTCTACGAGAAAATGGGCGGCAAAGTGATTGAGGCAGACCTTGGAAATGAAGAACGATGGCAGAACTCAGTCACTTATCAATTTACACTGCCGTAAAGATGACCGCCGATTTGTTCAGATCAAGAAAAAATGATGCGCTTGCGGGCGAAATATGCGTATGGTATCATGAACGAAACGACGAAAGGGGAGGGAGAATGATGGATGTCGAGCGAACAGAGCGGTTTTATCGCGAGCTCAAGCAGTCTGATGTATGTGACTGCGCCTATTGCCGCAACTATGTAAAAGAGGTTAAAAAGGCCTATCCTGCTGTGACGGCGTATCTGCAAACGCTCGGCGTCGACATTGCAAAGCCGTTTGAGACGATGCCGCTTGAGTTGGATGAAAACGGCCGCATGCCGTACATCGGGCCGCAGTACCTTGTTTTTGGTGAGAAAGATGGTTTTGCCGCCGCAACGGTGAAAGATGTCAACGACGTCGAGGTTCGCCTTGCACAGTCTCACCCAGGCGACGATATTCGGGAGCCGCACTTTGTGATCGAGATATTCCCAATCTTCCTGCCGTGGACGGTGGAGGAAACGAAATGAGAGAAAAATCAAAACGAGAAAAGGAGGAATCTGCATGAGTCCTGCAATCATCAAAATGAAGCGCGGGTCGGAGACCGACTTGGCGGAGGTATCCAAAAGCATTCTCGATGATTTCAAGGGCGATGTTGCCGAGCTGTCTCTGGAGCAGATGTCGGAGGTGAACGGCGTCAAAGTGCTGCTGCTCATTCTGGAGCGGTACTATATGAGAAACGGCAGCATGGCCGTCAGCACAGTGCAGATCATCGACTCCGGAGAAGTCCAGCAGGCGACGATCATCGGCACCGGAGGCGGCGAGGGCCTTATGAACATCAGTCTGGGCGCCAATCAGGATTTTGCGCGCAGGGTCGCCAAGGTTTTGGCGAAGCTCGGCTTTGAGGAAATCAGATCTTGATTTTGAGGAGGGACAAACGATGTACATTTATGTCATAACGATGATAGCGGCCGCACTTACGATATATTTCAGCCTTGATGAGTATAAAAAGGGCAGCATGAGCACGCGCAATTTTAAGATCATCTGCGTATGCGAGAGTGTCGTGCTGCTCAGCCAGCTTTATTTTCTTTTGACTTGATGTAATTTTCAAATCAGTGAGGGGGCGCATCTGCGCCCCTTTTCAATTTGTCCCCGTTGTGGTATACTTTGGGCAAGATCAAGGAAAAAGCGAGGAAATCGGTCATGGAAACCATTGCAGCCATTGCCACGGCGCAGGGACCGTCGGCCATCGGCATCGTGCGCCTGAGCGGAGAGGGGACGCGGCGCGTGCTCGCCGCGCTGTTCACGCCCGCGAGCGGCGCGGCGATCGAAGAGTTGCCGTACCGCCGCATGACCTACGGCGATGTGCGCGGCGAAAACGGCGCGCTGCTCGACCGCGGCATGGCGGTCTGCTTTTCCGCCGCCCACAGCTATACCGGCGAGGAGAGCGCCGAGCTCCACTGTCACGGCTCGCCCGTCGTGCTGAGCGAGGTGCTGCGAGCGGCGTTTGCCGCGGGCGCACGGCAGGCAAAGCCCGGCGAATTTACGCAGCGGGCGTTTTTGAACGGCAAGCTCGACCTCACCGAGGCCGAGGCCGTCATCGACCTCATCGACGCCGAGACCGCTGAGAGCGCGCGCAACGCCGCGGCCCAGCTCTCCGGCGCGCTGCGCCGCCCGATCGAAACGGTTTACGACAGATTGCTCGACGTTTCAAGCCGGTTTTATGCCGTCGTCGATTACCCGGACGAGGACATCGAGGACCTTTCGCGCGAGGAGACTGAGCGCACGCTTGCATTTTGCGAAGCGGCGCTTTCTGATCTTCTCGGCACGTTCGCGCGTGGAAAAGTGCTGAAAAACGGTGTGAAGGCTGCCATCATCGGTGCGCCGAACGTAGGCAAGAGCTCGCTTTTGAACGCGCTTGCCGGCTTTGACCGTGCCATTGTCACAAACATTGCGGGTACGACGCGCGACACCGTGGAGGAAAAGGCGATGGTCGGCGGCGTACTGCTGCGGCTCATCGACACGGCGGGTCTGCACGAGACGGACGATCCTGTCGAGCAGCTCGGCGTGGAGCGGTCGAAAAAAGCCGTTGAAGACGCCGATCTGATCCTCGCGCTGCTGGATGGCAGCACAGAGCTGCCGCCGCAGGAGCAGGCGGAGCAAATGCTCGCGCCGCTTGCCCTTGCAGCGAAAAGCGGCAAGCCGTGGCTGCTGATCTGCACGAAATCCGACCTTGGCGGCGGGCTGATGGGCGTTGTCCCCGACGAGGACTGGCGCGCACCGGAGACGGTGATCTCTGTTTCCAGCGTGACGCACGAGGGCTTCGATAAGCTCGAAGAGACGATCCGCAGGCTCTACCCCACGCCGAAAAGCGACGCCGCGCTCGTGACGAATGCACGTCAGGCGGACGCCATTTCCCGCGCGCTTGAGAGCGTCCGCGCGGCGAAGGACGCGCTGATCTCCGGCGTGACGCCTGACGTCGTGCTGACGGAGACGGAGCAGGCGCAGACCGCCCTCGGCGAGCTGACGGGGCGCACGGCGCGCGAGGACATGGTCGCGCGCATCTTCGAACGCTTCTGTGTGGGGAAATAATTTACAGAGCCTTTACACATCGGGCGAATATCTGGTATAATATAAAGCTCCAAAACCGAAAATGAAGAAATCCATCCCCGAAAGGAGAATATGCTATGCGCGATTACATCATCATGACCGACAGCTGCTGCGATCTGAATCAGCAGGAGGTCGAGGAGCTTGAGCTGACGGTGCTGCCGCTCTCATTCACGATCGAAGGAAAAACGCTTTTGAACACGCCTGACCATGCGGATATGTCGCCCGAGGAATTCTTTGCAAAGGTCGCTGCGGGTGCGGACTGCACCACTGCTGCGGCCAATGTCGGCCAGTTTACCGATGCGATGACCGAAGCGCTGGACGCGGGCAAGGACGTCCTCTGCATCTGCTTTTCCAGCGCCCTGTCCACGACCTATCAGTCCGCGTGCATCGCGGCGGAGGATCTGCGCGCGGAGCATCCTGAGGCGAAGATCGTCGTGATCGACTCGCTGTCGGCGTCGCGCGGGCAGGGCATGCTGCTCTACCGCACAGTGCGTGAGCGCCGCGAGAAGGGACTTGACATCGAGGCGCTGGCAGACTATGTGCGCTCGATCATTCAGAGCCAGTGCCACTGGTTCATCGTGGATGATCTGAACCACTTAAAGCGCGGCGGGCGCGTGAGCGCCGCAGCGGCGCTGGCGGGCACGGTGCTTGGCATCAAGCCTGTCATGCACACCGACAGCGAAGGCCGTCTCACGCCCGTGAGCAAGGCGCGCGGCACCAAGGCGGCGCTGCGCGCGCTGGTGGATAAGGTAGCTGAGATCGGCGTGGAGCCGGACAAGAATCAGCCCATGCTCATCTGCCATGCCAACTGTCCTGACTCGGTCGCTTATGTCAAGGAGCTGCTCAAGGAGCGCTTCGGCGTGACAGACGTGCGTGACGATTTCATCGGCCCTGTCATCGGCGCGCACACCGGCTGCGGCACGCTGGGCCTGTTCTTTGTGGGAACGCAGCGATGAAGTGGCTGGAACTGCATCTCGACACGCGGCCTGAGGGCATCGAGCCGGTAACAGAGCTTTTGGGTGAATACGGCATCGACAGCCTGATGATCGACGAGGAGGGCGACTTTAAGGATTTCCTCGAAAACAACCGCCAGTACTGGGATTATGTGGACGAGGATCTGATGGCGGCTATGCATGGGAAAAGCCGCATTACGTTCTATCTGGAGGACAGCGAACAGGGCTACAGTACGCTCGCGCAGGTGCGCATTGCGCTGTCCGCCTTTAAAAAGCAGCATCCGGAGTACGCACCGCTGCTTTTGAGCGTGGAAAACGTGGAGGACGCCGACTGGGAGAATAACTGGAAGCAGTTCTACAAGCCCATGGAGATCGGTGAGCGTTTGCTCGTTGTGCCCGAGTGGGAAACGGCAAAGGATGACGGGCGGGTGAAGCTTATCCTGAATCCGGGGCTGACCTTCGGCACCGGCAGTCACGCGACGACGCGGTTGTGTTTACAGGCGCTCGAAAAGCATATTCGTGGGGGCGAAAAGGTGCTCGACCTCGGCTGCGGCAGCGGCATTTTGTCCATTGCGGCGCTGCTGCTGGGCGCGAAGGACGCCTTCGCCTGCGATATTGACGACAAATGCGTGGGCGTGGCTTACGAAAACGCTGCGCTCAACGGCATCGGCAAAGCGCACTACACCGTGCGCGCGGGTGATGTGCTCAGCGACAAAAAGCTCCAGAAGGAGTTCGGCGGCGACTATGATGTGATCGTAGCCAACATTGTTGCAGATGTCATCATCGCGCTTGCGCCGCAGGTGGGACGACTTCTCAAAGAAGACGGCATCTTCCTTTGCTCCGGCATCATCGACGACCGCGCTGAAGAGGTGCGCGAGAGGCTCGTTGAGGCGGGCTGGACCATTGAGGAAATGCGCAGCAGCGAGGGCTGGTTTTCCTATCTGTGCCGATAAAATGAAACAAAAGAGGAGCTTTTCCGAAAAGCTCCTCTTTTGTCATAAGTGCTTATTTGGCCGCACGCTCCGCCGCTTCGACGACGTGGCTTGCAAGGATCGTGCTCGTCACGGTGCCGACGCCGCCGGGAACGGGAGTAATGGCCGCGACGATGGGCTCGACCTCGGCAAAGCGGGTATCGCCGCAAAGGCTGCCGTCTTCGCCGACATGGATGCCGACGTCCAGCACGATCTGCCCATCGCGCACGCTCTCCGCGCCGACCATGCCGGCCTTACCGGCTGCGACGACGAGAATATCGGCCTCGCGGCAGATCTCGGGCAGATTCTCGCTGCGGCTGTGGCAGATGGTCACGGTCGCGTGCTCAGCCAGCAGCAGGAGCGAGACGGGCTTGCCGATGACCAGGCTGCGGCCGATGACGACCACGCGCCTGCCCTTGATGGGGATATCGTAGTGTTTGAGCAGTGCCACGCAGGCTGCGGCGGTGCAGGGAGGATAGCCGCCCTTCGTGCCGGCATACACGGCGGTCATGGAGCCGTCGGTGATGCCGTCCATATCCTTTTTGGGGTCGAGCGCCGCGCGCGCCGCCTCGTCGTCAAGATGTCTCGGCAGCGGCCGGAACATCAGCACGCCGTGGACGGCATCATCCTCGTTGAGCGACTGAATGTTGTCCATCAGCTCTTTCTGCGATACATCCTCTGGCAGAATGACCTGACGCACCAGCACACCGACCTTTTCGCAGCGCTTTAGCGCGCCGCGCTCATAGGCAAGGTCGTCCTCACGCGCACCCACGCGCAGGATCGCAAGGCACGGTTCCGTGCCGTTTTTCTTCAGTTCCTCCGTCTTTGCATGGAGTTCCTCGGTCAGCGCTTTGGCGACCTCGGCTCCCTTGAGCAGCATAGCCATGTTCGGTTCCTCCTCCGGTCGGCGCGCGGTGCGCGCCCGCATTTACTCTTTCAGCATAACAAAATAAGAATTTGCTGTCAATTTCTTTTCCCAAGCGGGGCGGGGCGAAAAATTTACTTTCTTCGCCGCCTTGCCTTTTGCTGTGCTTTTTGCTACGATAGAAGCAGAATTTTGCGGATCGGGAGGAAATACCCATGTCTGTTATCGAAGAAAAGAAAGCGCTGCGCACGTTCATCCGGAAAAAGGAGCGTACGCTTGACCCGGCTTATAAGGCGGCAAGCTCCGAGGCCATCTGCCGCCGCCTGCTCGCGCTCGACGAGTATAAGGGCGCAAAGGTCGTTTTTGCCTTTGCTGGTACGGAAAAAGAGATCGACACCTCACTTTTCCTGAACGGGACCATCGCTGCGGGCAAGACGCTGGTTCTGCCGCGCTGTGCCGCTGGGCACGCCATCGACCTGTGCGTTGTGCGTTCGATGGATGACCTTGAATCCGGCGCTTACGGCATTTTGGAGCCGAAGAAGAGCTGTGCGCTCGTCACCGCGGCGGACATCGACTTTGCCGTTGTGCCATGCCTGTCGTTCGACCGCAAGGGCCGTCGTCTCGGTCAGGGCGGCGGGTACTACGACCGCCTGCTGCCGCAGCTCCGCTGCCCCACGGCGCTGATCTGCCGCGAGCAGCTCCTGTCGCCCGAGGTACCGGTCGAGGAGCATGACATGCGCTGCACGATGCTCATCACGGAAAGGGGCATCCTGACACCGGAAAGGTAAAGAGCCTTTTTGCTTGCGGAAAGACGCGGGAAAAAATGAAAATGGGGCGCTCCGCAGAATGGTCGTTCTGCGGAGCGCCTTTTGTCTGCGCGGGCTTGGTGATATGCGATGATAATTGCGGAGATTCCAAGAGGAACCGTGATTGTAAACTGTTGAACAGAAAATGGTTGACAATCGAAGCGCGCCGTGCTATGATGACCCCAGTTTTTTTGGAAAAGGAGCCCTTCCCTATGAAAAAGCTTTCGACCCGTGATCTCATCTGCTGTGCGCTGTTCGCCGCGCTGACGGCCATCGGCGCGTTCCTGCACTTTCAGCTCTTTCAGGCGACTATCACGCTGCAGTTCTTTTTTACGGCAATGGCGGGCCTGCTGCTGGGCGCAAGGCTCGGCGCGCTGTCGCAGCTGCTGTACGTGGTGCTTGGTCTTGTCGGCGTGCCTATTTTTGCAGCTGGCGGCGGCTTTGGCTATATCTTCAACCCCACATTCGGTTTTTTGCTTGGCCTGATCCCGACGGCATGGGTCATCGGCAAGATTGCGGAAAAGGATCGCTCCGTGCCGCGGCTTCTGCTCGCCTGCTTTGCAGGCCTTGCGGTGCTGTACCTCGTGGGCCTTCCCTATATCGCGCTGATCGTCAACGTCTACAAGGGCGGCAACGTGAGCGG
>CAKTRT010000037.1 GCA_934597535.1 uncultured Oscillospiraceae bacterium
GCGTCGGGCGTGTTCATGGGCGGCGTCGTGAGCTATACGAATATCGTCAAGCACCGCGTGCTCGGCGTTCCGGCGGATATGCTGGAGGAATACGGCCCCGTATCCGCGCCCGTCGCCCGCGCGATGGCCGAGGGCGCGCGCAAGGCGACGACGGCGGATTGCGCCGTCAGCGTCACGGGCGTGGCCGGGCCTGACCGCGACGAACGCGGCAACGCCGTCGGCACGGTGTTCATTGGCTTTTCCTCTGCCGGGGAGACGGTCGCCGAGCGTTTTGACTTCGGCGCAAAGTCCCGCGCGGAAATTCGGGAAGAAGCGGCGGACGAAGCCTTCAAGCTGCTGGAGGAAAAGCTGAAAGAATGATCGGCCGTTGGAAAAGAAGGCCCCGGTCTGCTTTGGCAGACCGGAGCCTTCTTCCGTTATGAATATGCGTTCAGTCCATCAGATCGACGATCTCGCCGCCGTCGTAGACATGCACGGTGTCCCAGTAGCGGATGCCGTTGGCGGTCATCGTGCCCGCGCCGACCTCGATGCGCGTTCCCTGCGGCAGCCAGTCGGTGCAGGCTGCGTCGCCGCCGGAGAGAATGAGCAGGGGAACGACCGTGTCTCCCCACTGATCCACCTCGAATGAGCCGCCGCGGAACACAGCGTTTTCAACGCCGTCAAGGTACTGCACAGTTCCGCTGCCGCCCGCGATGCAGAGATCGCCGGAGAGCACGAGCGTATCCGTTTCCAGACTGCCCGAGCGGACGAAGAGCGCGGGCGCGCCGCTGTATGAACGCTCGTTTAAGAAAATAGCGCCGCTGCTGAACGAGACACCGTCGAGGATCAGGCCGGGAAGGTATGGGAGGTTGCCGCCACCGACACCGATCCCCGCGCCGCCAATGCGAAGCGTGCCGCTGCCGCAGATGACGACCGTGCCGAAGCCGGTGAAGCAGGCGACGTCAGACACGCCGCCGTCGGCCCAGCAGTCGCCGCTCACCTCGAGCAGCAGGATGCCGCCGGGGGCGTTGGGGGAGATGTTGGGAATGTAGCTGTCTCGCGCGGTCAGATGCGCGCAGTGGTAGCGCTCGCCGTTCCAGATGACGAGACCCGCGCCGTAGTCGAACGTGGCCTTCCCGTCCGCCATGTCAGCAACGGAGATGCCATTGTCGCCGTCCTGCACGGCAAGGTCCTGATATTCCCCGTGGTACCAGACGCTGTAGGTGGTCTGGTAGCCGTCGCCCGCGTTCTGCGCCAGCGGCAGGGACTTATCCTCTGCCAGAACAGCCGCGCCGCCGAGGTCATAATAGAGCAGGCAGCTCTCGGGCAGCGTCGTTTCCTGCGAGTTATCGACGGGATTCTGCTCGGATGTGTCCGGCAGCGTCGTTTCTCCGCAGGCGGTGAGCAGGAAAACGAGAGACAGGATGGCGATGAGCGCTTTTTTCATGGCAGCGTCCTCCTTGTGATAATGAGATCCGGCGGTGCGGCCGGCTGCGCTCAGAATTCGAGCGCGAGCTGCGCCTCATCCTCGTCCGGCACGGCGAGGCCAAACTCGCTGGGGAGATAGCGCGGACAGACATTTTCGCCCGTGGTGATGACCGAGGCGGCCAGACGTGTGCCGATCTCGCAGGATTCCATCATCGTTTTGCCGTAGGTCTGCCCGATGACGACGCCGGCAAAGAACGCATCGCCTGCGCCGGTCGTGTCCTTGACATCGACCTTTTTGGCGGGGCACCAGCCATTCTCGCCGTCAAGCGTGGCAAAGACCGCGCCCTGAGCGCCCATGGTCACGACCATGCGCGAGATCTGCGCGGCGCGGATCTTGATCTTGAGCGTTTCGAGCATTTCCTCGGGGGTCACGTCGTCGTAATTTTCGGAAAAGAGGATGCCGGCCTCCTGCTGGTTGCAGATGAAGCAGTGCACCTGACGCATAAAATCGCGCCGTTCCACGGCGATGCTCATGTTGGAGACCACGGCATAGATGGGCTTGTCGTACTTTTCCGCGAGGGCAAACGCGCGCTTGACCACGTCCTTTTCCATATCCAGCTCGAGCGATATGCTGTCGGCCTGCGAGAAGATCTCGTCGCCCTGCTCGTCGAGTATGCCGGCGATGGGCCGCAGATCGGGCCGTTTGGAGATGGCGGCAGTCACATCGCCTGTGTTGTCGAAAATGGCGAGCCATGTGCCCATGCCGTCCTCGGTGCGGCGGATGTAGCGGGTGTCCACCTTGTGGCTCTGGAGCTTTTTGATCACGTCTTCACCCGCGCTCGTGGTATCGACAAGGCTGACAAAGGCAGGACGCAGCTCAACGTTGGCGATATCCTCCACGATGTTGCGGCTCACGCCGCCGTGTACCTGCACGACGCGCCCCGCATTGCGCCCGCCGGGGATATAGGAGGAGAGGGGATACCCCTTGATATCAACAAACACGGCGCCAAGAACAACGATGCCCATAAGCATGACCTCTTCCGAAATAATTTGAACTGATTATATCACGCCTTTGCGTGAAAGGAAAGCATTTTCCCTGTACAGAGACGAAAAAGAGAAGATCCGGGGGGATCTCCTCTTCTACTTTTTCGGATCACGGCGCGAGCGCGGCGTCAAGTGAGAAGTCTGTCCACGTAAGATCGTCCTTGGCGGCCTGTTCGTCGAGAAACGCGCCATACGCGGCCTCATCGACCGCCTCGCCGTTGAGCATATAAGCGGCGCGGCCATCACTGCCTTCGGACATCGCGGCAAAGTCGTCGTAGACCAGCACGCCGTTTTCAAAGCGGGCGCGGGACGCGCCGTTGTCGAAGGCGCCGTTCGACCATTCGAACGTGCCGTCCGCCTTCGGCGTCAGAAAGCCGCGGTAGACGACCTGATTGGCGTAGAGCGCGCCGTCATAGCAGGTGAGGATGACGTATTCCTCCTCGCCGCTGAAGCCGATGGACAGCACCAGCTCGTCCGCGCCGTCGCCGTCCATGTCGAGCAGGGCAAAGCTCTTGATCGTCCAGTCCATGTCCGAACCGTCAACGCCCTTGGCGGCGTAGACGTCGGGCGCGCGGAACGAGGCGGTCGTCGTCTCAACGCCGGCGTTGATGAGGTTTGCCGCTGCGGTGAGACGGCCGCTGAAAAAGCTTGCATACATCTCATGCGCCAGACCGTTGGGCGAGCTAATGCCCGCATCATCCGACTTCTGCCCGCAGGCGGTCAGCAGCAGTGCAAGGGTCAGCGCGGCGGTGAGGGCGCGCAGAAGATGTTTTTTCATGTGGAATTCTCCTTTCCGATGCTTGCCGCAGAGTCTGCGGCGATATGGATGATAACATGACTTTAGACGCAAGTCGTTACAAAAAGGTTGCAGTCTGAAGACAAAAAAACAAAAAAGAGCGCCTGCGCGCTCTTTTCTTTAGAATAAAATCGTTACCCCGTAGGTCAGCACCGTGATGATGCATCCCGCGATGACCACGCCTGCAAAGATGACCGGCACCGCGCGTTTTAAGCGCATGTTCAGCACCGCTGCGATCAGCGCGCCTGTCCACGCGCCGGTGCCCGGCAGCGGGATGGCGACAAAGATCAGAAGTCCCCACGTCTGATAGCGGGAAACGTCCACGCTCTTTTCCTTCGCGCGCGACTCCAGACGCGCGACGAAGCCGCCGAGCCTGGGGATGTGCACGCGCACCCATTTGAACAGCGGGCGGACAAATAAAATGATGAACGGCACGGGGATCATGTTGCCGACGAGCGACGCGGCAAACGCCACGGGGATGGGCAGCCCCATCGCAACGCCTGCGGGAAGTCCGCCGCGCAGCTCCACGACGGGCAGCATGGAGATGAGCATCGTCAGCAGCGCTTCGCCCGCCGCCGTTTCGTGCAGCCACAGAGAGATCGAATCCAGCATGAAGTTCCTTTCCGGAATGAATACCTGTTTTGCAGAACATCATAGCATGAAACGCCGGCGCGCGCAAGTGCTGCCCTGCAAAACCCGCGCAAAGAACGGAGAAGGGGACTCCGGACGGATCCGGAGTCCCCTTCGTTGAGTACGGCTTCAGCGGTTGTTCTTGTTCTGGTTGTTCTGCTCCTGACCGTTGTTCTGGTTCTGATCGGTGTTCTGCTTACGTTCCTTCATGTGTCCCGCCTCCTTTCGCATTGAACTGCCTGCGCCCATAGTGTTGACGCGCCAAAGCAAAAATATACCAAAATATTTTGGGAAGGATAAAAAAGCGTTGAAAAAACCTTGCAAACGGCGCGAAAGCAGAATATACTATTACAGTTCAAAATTTACGCCTGAAACTGACGATATCCCTGCCGCTGCGGCAGGAAGGAGAGATCACCTATGCAGAACAATAAGCTTCGCAATGTTGCCATCATCGCCCACGTTGACCACGGCAAGACCACGCTCGTCGATGAAATGCTCAAGCAGGGCGGCGTGTACCGCGAAAATCAGGAGGTCGTCGATCGCGTGATGGATTCCGGCGATCTGGAGCGTGAGCGCGGCATCACGATCCTCGCCAAGAACACCGCCATCCGTTACGGCGATACCAAGATCAACATTGTCGATACCCCGGGCCACGCCGACTTCGGCGGCGAGGTGGAGCGTATCCTCAAGATGGTCAACGGCGTCATCCTGCTCGTCGATGCCGCGGAGGGTCCCATGCCGCAGACGCGCTTTGTCCTCTCCCGCGCGCTGGAGCTGGGGCACCGCGTTATCGTCGTTGTCAACAAGATCGACCGCCCCGACCAGCGCATCCACGAGGTCGTGGACGAGGTGCTCGAGCTTCTGATGGATCTCGACGCCACGCCTGAGCAGCTCGACTCCCCGATGCTGTTCTGCTCCGGACGCAACGGTACGGCCTCCTACTCGCCCGATGTGGCGGGCACGGATCTAAAGCCCCTGTTCGACACGATCCTTGAGTATATCCCGGCGCCGGAGGCCGATGTGGACGCACCGTTCCAGATGCTCGTCTCCTCCATCGACTATAACGAGTACGTCGGCCGTATGGCCATCGGCCGCATCGAGCGCGGCACGCTCCGGCAGAATCAGGAGATCGCCGTATGCAACTACCACGATCCTGATGCCGCGCCGAAGAAGGCCAAGGCCGTCTCCATGTATGAGTTTGAGGGCCTTGCCAAAAACCCCGTCACCGAGTCCACCGCGGGCAACATCATCTGCCTGTCCGGCATCGGCGATATCACGATCGGCGATACCATCTGCGCGCCGGACTGCATCGAGCCGCTGCCGTTCGTCAAGATCTCGGCGCCCACGATGGAGATGACCTTCTCCATCAACGATTCTCCCTTTGCCGGGCGCGAGGGCAAGTTCGTCACCTCCCGCCAGCTGCGCGAGCGCCTCTACCGAGAGACGCTCAAGGACGTTTCGCTCCGTGTCACCGAGCTCGAGGGCTCGATGGATGCGTTCAACGTCGCGGGCCGCGGCGAAATGTCGCTGTCCATTCTGATCGAGACCATGCGCCGCGAGGGCTACGAGTTTCAGGTCTCGCCCCCGCGCGTCCTGTATCAGACGATCGACGGCAAGAAGTGCGAGCCCATCGAACGCCTTGTGTGCGACGTGCCGCAGGACTATGTCGGCGCGGTCATCGAAAAGCTCGGCTCCCGCAAGGGCGACCTTGCCGAGATGACGCCGATGGGCAGCCGCATGAAGCTCGAATTTCTCATCCCCGCGCGCGGCCTGTTCGGCTACCGCAACGAATTCCTCACCGACACCAAGGGCGAGGGCATCATGGCGAGCGTGTTTGACTCCTACGCCCCCTTCAAGGGCGAGCTCGCCCGCCGCAGCACCGGCTCTCTCGTCGCGTCCGAGGCAGGCACGTCCATCACCTATGGCCTGTTCAACGCGCAGGAGCGCGGCGTGCTGTTCATCGGCGCGGGCGTCGATGTGTACGAGGGCATGGTCGTCGGCCAGTCCCCCAAGCAGGAGGACATCACGGTCAACGTCTGCAAGAAGAAGCAGCTGACGAACATGCGCGCTTCCGGCTCGGACGATGCCCTGCGCCTTGTCCCGCCCAAGCAGATGAGCCTGGAGCAGTGCCTTGAGTTCCTCGCTGACGACGAGCTGCTTGAGGTCACGCCCAAGAACCTGCGCATCCGCAAGACGATCCTCAACAAAGAGCTGCGCATGAAGGCCACCCACGGCAACAAAAAGGTTTTGCAGTAATGCAGATAGAGAAGCGACGGCTGAAAAAGCCGTCGCTTTTTGATTTTCTGCACGAAAGTGCGGGGGGAGGGCAGCGCCGATGGCGCTGCACGGGGCAAAGGGGGAGATTCTCTTTCAAAAGAGAACCTCCCCCTTTGGAACCCCCAAGAGAAAGGCAGGGGGCGTTTCGACTTCGCCCCCTGCACCCCCTAACGACCAAAAGGGAGGGGCCTTGCCCCTCCTTTTTGGATTATCCACCCCGTGGCACTTCCGGTAAGCACTGCGCCTACCTGAGATGATGCCGTACCGGTAGTGCCTGCCCGGGCGGCATTGCTTCGCTCGCCGCATAACAAAAAACGACCGCAGTGGCGGTCGTTTTATTTTAATTCCTGTTCGAGATCGTGGAAGTATTCGGGGCAGAAAAATTCATCGACGGTGATATTCAGGCCGTCGCATAGCTTTTTGACCGTTGCGACGGTCGTCGTGTGGTTTCGGCCGCTCATAATGTTATTAAGCGTGGATTGCGTGACGCCGCTGAGGATGCTCAAGCGGTTGATCGAGATACTTCGTTCTTCGCACAGCGCCAAAATGCGCCGCCGCACGGCTTCGCCCACTGTCATCACGACCACCCCGCTTTCTTTTCATAAAGAATATCGTTTTCCTCTTGAAAAGATTAACTCTTTTGGGTTAAAATAACCGAAAAGGGTTAAGGAGGTGCCTGTAATGACTGACTATCAGAAAATGTACACCACGCTATTCAACGCAGTGACCGATGCACTCGAAAAAATGGAAGTGCAAAACTACGGTGACGCAAAAGAACTGCTTATCTCCGCTCAACAAAAGACAGAAGAGATCTATATCACAGCACAGAACTAAAATAGAAGCAATTCTG
>CAKTRT010000038.1 GCA_934597535.1 uncultured Oscillospiraceae bacterium
CTTGGCGATCTGCGCGCGGGTCAGGGTAGCGCTGGGCTCGAAGGTGGTCTCGGTCATACCGTTGATGACCTTCGCATCGACAAGCGCCATGACGTAGCCGTCAGTGCAGTCGGTGAAGGGGCTTTCAGTCTTGGACTCGGCCAGCTTGTTGAGCTTGGCAGCGGTCTGGCAGAACGCGAGACGGGTGATCAGCGCCTTGCCGTCCGCATCCTCAGGGGCAATGCCCAGCTCAACGGCCTTGGCCATGGTGTTCTTCAGCCAGTCGGCGCCGGTGGCGTCCTCAGCCTTGAGATCGCCGCTGCTGACGAGCAGGAGCTTGAGCGCCGCGCCCCAGGTCAGGGAAGCGCTGGGATCATAGGTGGTGGCGGAGGTGCCGTTGATGATGCCGTCATTGTAAAGGTCGATGACATACTTGCCGAACCAGGAGGAAGCCTTGACGTCGGCAAACGGATTCATCAGGATGCGGCCCTGCGGCTCGGCATACTGCTTGCCGATGACGCCCTTGAGCTCGGCGGTGATGTACTCCATCACGACCTCATCCAGAGGAATGCCGGTATCAAACTTGGCCGTAGCTGCAGCGAAAGCATAGTAGGTGTCGCCGCCGCCGCCGCAGAAGTCGTTGGTGATGACCGCATAGGTGTCATCGGCCTTGAACTCCTTGCCGTTGATGCTGTTGATGGTCACGCGGTTGATGGACTTGGGACCATAGTAGGTGGAAGCGGGATAGGTCTCGGCATTGGCGTCATAGGCGACCGCCGTGGAGATGGTGTAGTTGATGCCGGAAACCTGCGGGAAGCCGCCGATCGCATCGGGCGTGCAGTAGGTGGAGGCTTCAAGCGCCTCGAGCAGCTCAGCGCCGGTAATGTAGATCGTAACGACCGTGTTGCCGAAGGGCAGGACCTCATTGATGTTCTTCTTGGTCACATCGCCGGGGTTGATGGCCTTACGGATACCGCCGCCGTTGGTGACGGCGACCACATGGTCCGCGTCAACCGTCAGGGATTCCTTATCCTGCAGGATCTTCCAGACCATCGCATCGGTGATCAGGTCGCCGTTGTTGGTCTCGCTGTCGCGGTTGCCGTTGGGGGCCTTCGCGCCGTTGAGCGTGACTTCGCTCTTGGCAAAGACCGCGCCGTACTCCTTGTCGATACGGTCAATGATCTTCTGCGCGGCGGCAGCCACGGTCGCGTCCTTGGCAGTGTCTTCCTTGATCTCGAAGAGGGAGTTGCTCTCGATCTTCTTGGTGGCGTCGTCGATGACGATCACGCCGATGTTGGCGAATGCGGTGCCGGTGGACTGGATGGGCTCGCCGTTCTCGCCCTTGGGCATCACAGTGTGGGAGTGACCGTCGATGATGAAGTCGATGCCCTTGACGGCAGCATACAGATCGGTGGAGCGGTAGGGCTTGGACTCACCGTCAACACCAAGGTGCGCAAGGCAGATGACAACGTCCGCATCCTTGAGCGCCTCGACCTGATCGGCGGCGGCCTTGGTGAAGGCGTCATTCGTCGCAAAGGTCAGGCCCTTGATCTTGGTGGGGTTGGCCTTGGTCTGGGTCTCAGGCGTCTCCATGCCGAAGAAGCCGACCTTCACGCCGGACTTGGTGGTGTAAGTGTAGTTGGCATCGAAGATGGGGGTACCGTCAGCGTTGAACACATCGGCGCAGAGGACCTTGAATTTGGCCTTGGTCATGTTGTCCTTGAGCTGTGTGTAACCGTAGTCGAACTCATGATTGCCGAGCGTGACGACATCGTAACCGGCGGCGTTCATCATTTCGATGGCGTCAAGGCCCTTGGTCACGCTGACATAGCTCGTGCCCTGGCTGTAGTCGCCCGCATCAACGAGGATGACCTCGGCGCCCTTGGCCTCATAATCGGCCTTGAGCGCGGTGATGTAGGCGTAGCCGGCGATCGCGCCGTGAACATCGTTGGTGTGCAGGATCACGGTCTTGCCCGCCATCGTCGTGGTTTCGGCAGCCGCAGCCGGTGCCGTGGCTTCCGTTTCCTCCGTCGCAAAGCTGGTCACGGTAAGAGAAAATACCATAGCCAGTGCGAGCAGGACGGATAAAAACTTGCGCATAGTGTTTTTCCTCCTCATTTTTTCATTCGGCCTCTCCGCTCCGAATGCGGCCGGTGCACGCCTGCGCTTCCATCTCTCAACCACAGCGCGCAGCAGACCTTGCCGGACAGAGTACGCCAGAATGGATTATGCTCTTATTGTATCGTGCCGGATATTTTTTCTCAAGTCAGCATTCTTCTGAATTTTTCTCTCGATTCTTGTCGCTTTTGGACAATTTCCTCTTTTTGTCTCCGACGTATGGAATTTCCGCAGAAAATATGCTATGCTGAGCGTAATTTGGAACCATGTTTTCTGATAAGGAGTGATCGATATGAAAACGCTGCTTCGCGGAGGCTTTGTGGTCAGCGGACGCGGCTGCCGCCGCGCCGACGTGCTCATCGATGGGAAAAAGGTCGAAAGGGTCGGTCACATCCCGCCCGCGCTCGCCGCGCAGAGCGAGATCGTCGATGTGACGGGCTGCATGCTCTTCCCCGGCTTCATCGACGCGCACACGCATTTTGACCTCGACGTGTGCAACACCACGACGGCCGATGACTTTGAAAGCGGCAGCCGCAGCGCCATCCGCGGCGGCACAACGACAGTCATCGACTTCGCCTGCCCCAACAAAGGGGAATCCCTTGCCTATGGGCTCGATCTCTGGCACAAGAAGGCCGACGGCAGGTGCTACTGCGACTACGGCTTCCACATGACCATCGACGACTGGAACGAGAACATCGAGTCTGAGCTTGACGCGATGTTCGACGCCGGCATCACCTCATTCAAGATGTATCTCACCTACCCCGCCATGATGATCGGCGACGGCGCGGTCTACCGCGCGCTCAAGGCGCTCAAGCGCCGCGGGGGCATCGCGGGCGTGCACTGCGAAAATGCGGGCGTGATCGACGCGCGCATTGCCGAGCTCAAGGCGAGCGGTCTGGGCGCGGACGTTGCATCGCATCCGATGGCGCGGCCCGATTATCTGGAAGCCGAGGCGGTCGCGCGCCTGCTGCGCATCGCGCAGGCGGCGGACGCGCCGGTCATCATCGTTCACACGACGAACAAGGCCTCTCTCGACGAGATCGCAGCGGCGAGACGCCGCGGACAGACCGTATATGTCGAAACCTGTCCGCAGTATCTCGCGCTGGATGACAGCGTCTACTACGATCCCGACTTTTCCTCTGCCGCACGCTTTGTCTGCGCGCCGCCCATCCGCGCAAAGGAGGACAGCGAGGCGCTCTGGAAAGCGCTGCGCCGCGGCGAGGTGCAGACCATCTCGACCGATCACTGCTCGTTCACGCTCGAGCAGAAGGACATGGGCCGCGACGACTTTACGAAGATCCCCGGCGGCCTTCCCGGCGTCGAGACGCGCGGCGAGATCGTCTATACCCTTGCTGAACAGGAAAAGAAGCTCTCGCTTGCCGGCGTCTGCCGCGCGCTGAGCGAGAATCCCGCCAAGCTCTACGGTCTCTTCCCGCGCAAGGGCGTCATTGCCGCGGGCAGCGACGCCGACATCGTCGTCTACGATCCCGGCGCGAGCCATGTGCTCCACGGCGCAGACCTGCTCTCCAGGGCGGGCTACACGCCGTTCGAGGGCTTCCGCACCAGCGGCGGCGTGTCGAAGGTCTACCTGCGCGGCACTTTGCAGGTGGACGGCGGCAAGGTCGTCGGCGGCAGGACGGGCGAATACTTAAAGCGCGGCATATGCGCACTGTGAGGTAGATTATGGATCTGAGGGAGATTTTATTTGCGCAGTTTCCCGCATTTTTTCTGCTGAGTGTGCTGTTTCTGATCGCGCACCTGCGCGTGCGCAGGCGCAGCGCCGTCAAGTCGGTGCTGTGGGTGCTGCTCTTCGGCGCGGCGCTGGCCGTGTCGATCCTGTTCTGCTTCCTCGGCATGCAGGCCAAGTACTGGACGCTCAAGACGCTCTTCGAACTCAAGTTCTGGAGCTGGCTCGGCCTTGTCGTCATTGTGCTGGTCCTCGTGCTTCGCCTTGCGTTCAAGCTGCAAAACAAGCACGCCCGCCACATGGTCGAGCGCGAGCGCACCAAAGCGGAAAAGGAGCGTGAACAGGCCGTCGTACAGGCGCGCGAAGAGGGCCGCGCCGAAGTACTGGCCGAGCAGGCCCAGCAGGCAGAGGCCGCCGTGCACGATCCCGCGCCCGCAGCACCGGACGTACAAGCCGCCCAGACTCCGGAAAGCGAGGGCTGAGCGATGTCCACAGAGCATTCCTCCTCCGGCCGCGTGATCTATTTTGACGTTCTCCGCATCACGGCGATCTTTTTCGTCGTCGCCGTGCATCTTTCGGCGCAGCACTGGAGCGATGTTGACGTCAGCTCCCGCGCGTGGTTCGCTTTTAATCTTTACTGCACCGCCGGCAAGTGGTCTGTCCCCGTCTTCGTAATGATCAGCGGCGCGCTGTTCCTGGGGCGGGGTCTTGACATCCGAAGCATTTTGAAAAAGTATCTGCTGCGCATTGCCATAGCGTTCGCGTTCTGGTCGGCGGCTTACGCGCTCTTCGTGCGCGCGCTTTACGGCATTACATGGGACGAGGTCCTTTTCCGATTTTTCACGGGCCACTACCACATGTGGTTTCTTTTCATGATCGCAGGGCTCTATCTGCTCGTCCCGCTGCTGCGCCCTATCGTACAAAACGAGAAGCTCCTGCGCTATTTTCTGCTGCTGGCGTTCATTTTCACGTTTCTGCTGCCACAGGCCGCCTTTTTCTGCTCCTTTGCCCTCCCGCAGGTCAGCGAGGTCATCCGCACCGTCGCCATGTATTCCTACTGCTTCTTCCCGCTCGGCTTTACCGTTTATTTTATCGGCGGATATTATCTCAGCCGCCGGGAATTCAGCCGCAGGGAGGAGATCGTTCTTTACTGCATCGGCACGGCAGCCCTTCTCTTCTCCATCGCCGCTCCCGTCGTTCTTTCCAGAGCGCAGGGCGCGCCGAGCGACGCCTTTTACAACTATAACTCGCTCAACGTGCTGCTCACCAGCGTTCCGATCTTCGTTTTTGTCAGGCAGCATCTGAATTTTCCGAAGCTGGGCGAACAGGCGCTCGGCGTTCTCGGCAGGCTGTCGAAATACAGCTTCGGCGTCTATCTCGTTCATCCGATGGTCATAGAACTGCTGGGGCGCTTCGGCATCGACACCTTCTCGTGCAACGCCTTTTTCTCCGTGCCGCTGCTGGCGGTAATCGTGTTCGCCTCCTCCATGGCGCTCTCGGCGCTGCTGCATCAGATCCCCGTGGTCAAAAAATACTTTGTATGAAAAAGCCCCGCGAATCGTTTGATTCGCGGGGCTCTTCTTTTTTCTGTTACGCTTCCGTCCTGATGCCGCGCTTGTCGAATTCCTCGACCAGCAGGTCAAGGTCGTTCGGCAGGCTCATCGGCTCGCCGCAGAATTTGATGGCGTTGGCAACGTCCTTGAGACCGTTGCCCGTCACAACGGAGACGACCGTGTCATTCTCGCCGAGCACGCCCTGCTCGCAGAGCTTCTTGACCGCCGCCGTGCCGGTGACGCCCGCAGGCTCGCCGAAGACGCCGCAGGTCATGCCCAGCAGCTTCTGCGCCGCCATGATCTCCTCGTCCGTCACGTTCACAACGATGCCGTTCGACTCGCGGATCGCCATGAGCGCCTTGTCCGCGTTGCGCGGCACGCCGACGGCGATGGAGTCGGCCAGTGTGTTCTCCTCCATCGGCTCCCAGGGCTTATTCTCCGCGATGGCGCGGTTGATGGGGTGGCAGCCCTCAGCCTGCGCGGAGATCAGGCGCGGGAGCTTGTCAATGAAGCCGATGGCGTACAGACCTTTCAGGCCCTTCCACACGCCTGCGATGGTGCAGCCGTCGCCGACGGAGATGGCGAGATAGTCCGGCATCTTCCAGTCGAGTTGCTCGGCGATCTCGAGCGAGACGGTCTTCTTGCCCTCGGAGAGATACGGGTTGATGGCCGCGTTGCGGTTGTACCAGCCCCACTTGTCGATGGCCTTTTTGGAAAGCTCAAACGTCTCCTCATAGTTACCCTTGACGGAAATGACGTTCGCGCCGAAGGTCATCAGCTGCGCGACCTTGCCCTTGGGCGCGCGCTCGGGGACGAAGATAAAGGTCTTGAGACCCGCGGCCGCGGCGTTGCCCGCAAGGGAGGAAGCCGCGTTGCCCGTGGACGAGCAGGCGATGATCTTCGCGCCCGCCTCCCCCGCCTTGGCGACCGCCATGGCAGACGCGCGGTCCTTTAACGACGCCGTCGGGTTCTGACCGTCGTCCTTGACCCAGAGCTTTTTAAGACCGAGCTGCTTTGCAAGGCGCGGCTCTTCATAGAGCGGGCTCCAGCCCACGCGCAGCGGCGTGTCGGGCGTCGTCTCCTCGACCGGCAGCAGCTCGCGGTAGCGCCACATCGTGTTCGGGCGGGACTTGAGCTTTTCCTTCGTCAGGTTCTTTTTGATGTAGTCGTAGTCATAGATGATGTCGAGAATGCCGCCGCACGAGCAGTTCGTGAGGTTCGCCGTGGCCTCGTATTCTTTCCCGCACTTGACGCAGCGGGCGCATTTGACGTTTTTTAACATAATAACTCCTTATTGTCCGCGCGCTGCGCGGTGGGTTTTTGCAGCGTGAAAGCGCTGCTGCTTTTTGTCCCCCTATTCGCAGGGGGACGCGAGACAAAGGGGGTATTCTCTTTCCAAAGAGAATACCCCCTTTGGAACCCCCAGAGAAAGGCAAGGGGTCTTACCCCTTGACCCCGCACATTGGCAGTTTTTATCTTGAAGAGCTGCACGCGCTGCGCAATCAGGTGCGGTGTACATGGCTTCGCCATGAACCCCTGCGTTTCGTGACAACTCTCAACCGCGCCTTACTATCGTGAGGCGCGAGTGACGTTTGCTTGGCGGCAGACTGC
>CAKTRT010000039.1 GCA_934597535.1 uncultured Oscillospiraceae bacterium
GGCCTTTTGTCTCAAAAAAGTGCAGGAACATTTCCCGCAGCTCATTGAGACCGTAATACTTGGGCTGAGACATGGTTTTTGTTTCTCCTTTTATCGTAAAATTTATTGTTGTTCGTTCTGTGTTTTCAGATAAGCGCTCAGTTCCGCAAGCTCGCGGTCAAGATTGCGGTAGAACTGCGTGACGTGCCAGCCGTCGCACAGCGCGTGGTTGATGAAAAGCGACATCGGCAGCATCATGCGGCCATTTTCCTCGCGGTATTTTCCCCATGCGAAGCGCGGATTGCTGTCGTCCGCGCCGCCGGCAGGTTCCTTGATCTGCGTGTAGTAGAGCCACGGCACGCAGGAGACGAAGAAATTCGCCAGCACGTCGCCGTCCTCGGTCAGCGTACCGCGCTCGAGCGTCTCCTTCTGCCGCCGCTTGCCCTCGGCGACGAACCTTTCATAAGAGGACAGATCGTCTTCGAGCAGGCAATAGACGTAAACGCCCGTGCCGTCCGGCTTCATCACGGTGTACGACGGGTCGCAGTGGTCGTACTCGACGACCTGCCCATCCGGCAGCAATCTCCGCCGCAGCTCGGGCACGGCGTTCGCCGCGCGCGTCACCGCGTAGAGGTAGCTGAGGAAAAACGGCCTGCCGCGGAGCGATGCAAGAAGCTCCGTAATGTCCACCGGCACTGTAATGCCCGCCCAGGGGTCGGTCATCGAGCGGAAATATTCAAACTGCGCGCCGCGCGGGTCAGCGCCCATGACAACGATCCTTCTCGCCATCATTTTCTCCTTACGTCCAATCCGATCAGCTCCATATCCGTGTCGAACGCGATGCGGAACATAACCACCTTGGAGCCGAATTTTGTGCGGAGCACGGCAATGCCGTGCGGTTCCATATCCTTCTTTGTCACGCCCGTTGCCATCGAGTCAGTCACCTTCTGATAGGCGCCCAGGCCATCGGTCGCGTCGGTCATCATTTTCTCAATAGCCGCCGCGCTCGTCTGCTCGCGCACATCCTCGCGCAGCGCATCGCAGACCGCGTCATAGTCTCCATCGACCAGCTTGTCCATGATCTTCAGTCCGGCGCTCACCACGGTATCCTCGTCCATTCCCTCAGGCAGTGCGCTGCCGCAGCCGCTCAGAACAAATGTGAGCAGCAGCCCGAGCGCCGCCAGAAGAAGCTCTTTTTTCCGCATCGACGTTTCCTTTCCTGCAAACAAAAAAGTCCCCGCCCCATCCATAGGGGCGAAGACTCAGCTTCACGATACCACCCTAATTATCTTTCACCGATGGAAAGCATCTTAGCCGTCCGGTAACGGGGACGAAACGTTCCGCTCCTCGCGGACTGCTCCAAAGCGGCTGCTTCGCACCGGCGGCCGAGGGCTTGCACCATTCCCCTCTCGCTTCAGGCCCGTTTGCGGAGCTGACTTTTTCATCGCGTTTTGCTGGGCTTATTATATCTCAATTTTGCTTTTTGTCAAGCGCAGCCTTGCGCCGCGGCAAAAAAAGGGGTATACTGCTGTCGTTTGATCGATAAAAAGGGGGATATCCTGCCATGACCCGTTCCCGCTCCGGCTATGTTTATATCGTTCTCTGCGCCGTGATCTTCAGCACGATGGAGGTCATGCTCAAAACCGTGCACGGCGTGTTTGCGCCCATGCAGATCACGTGCCTGCGCTTCCTCGTCGGCGGCATCCTGCTCATCCCGTTCGCTTCGCGCTCGATGAAGAAGAAAAACGCCTCGCTCTCGCGAAAGGACATCGGCTTTTTCGCGCTTTCGGGCTTTCTGTGCGTCGTCATCGCGATGTCGCTCTACCAGATGTCCGTGACCTATACGCGCGCGTCAGTCGTGGCGGTCATCTTCTCCTGCAATCCGATCTTCGTCACGGTGTTCGCCCATCTCTTCCTGCATGAGGACATTCATCGCAACCACATTATCGCGCTCATTTTGGAGCTCACGGCGGCGCTCATCATCATTGACCCCATTCATGCGACGCTCGATCCCACAGGCTCGGTGCTCGCCATTCTCTCCGCCGTGATGTTCGCACTCTACAGTGTGTTCGGCAAAAAGCGTACACCGCGCTTCGGCGGCATCGCTGTTACGTGCCTGAGCTTTCTCTTCGGCGCGGGCGAGCTCGTGTTCATTCTGCTCTTCGGCCGCACGGCGGCGGGCGCGTCGCTCTATGGCGCGGTGGGGCTGAACCTCTTTATCGACGTGCCGCTCTTTGAAAATATCCCTGCCTCGGCCATTCCGGCACTGCTGTACATCTGCTGCATCAACTCCGCGGCGGGCTTCGTCTGCCACATGATGGCAATGGAGAAAACGTCCGCGCAGGAGGCGTCACTCATTTTCTTTCTAAAGCCCATCTTGGCGCCGATCTTCGCGCTTATTTTCCTCAAGGAGGAAATTCCGCTCAACATGATCGTCGGCATTGTCTGCTTCCTGATTGGCTCGCTGTGCGCGATCCTGCCGGGGATCCTTGCGCAGCGCAGATCATTGGCGGCGATGAAGTAAAGCGGCCCACAAAACCGGCTCCGCATAAGAAAGCATGTGAAACCGGACAAAGGGAGCGCTCTCTTTTAAGAGAGCGCTCCCTTCTTTTCCTTCTTCTCAGTCTGCCTCATAGCCGAGGTATGTCTCGAATACGCACTTCATCGTCTCAAGGTCGTAGTATGAGGCGGTGTTGAGGTCGAGACGCTCCACAAGCCCGCCGCGCAGGGCGATTTGCTGATACCATCTTTCGCCGCGCAGCGTCAGGCTCTCGATGGGCGTGCCGTCGTCGCGGCAGTAATAGACAGTCAGGCCGTCCTCGCTGTAATCCTGCACGCAGAGCAGACCCGGCGCGTCGCTGCCGAGCGCCTCGTCCGCCATGCGCTCCGCATCCGCAACGGCATAGGTCGGCTCGACGTAGTCTCCGTTCGGCACGCCGTCCAGTGCGTCAAACGCATCCCACGCCATCTCGCCGGTCTTGCCGGTGGAAAGGTCATAATAGCGGATGTTCCGGTAGGAATCGTCATTGACCCAGCCGATCGAAAGGCGATCGCCGCTGCGGTGTCCGCTGGGATCGCCTCCCCACATGAGACTGGAGATCATATTCTCCACGTCCTCGTCGGAAATGCCCATCTCCTGATAGGAAAGTTTCTGCGTGACCTTGCCGAATGTGTCCGTCACAGTCAGTGCGCCGTCGCCGAAGAGCAGCAGGCCGTGCCTGCTCGCGCTCAGTGCACGATAGCTCTCCTCCATGACCCAGCTGCCGTCCGCTGCTGCGACGGTATAGCGCTCTTCAAAGCCGTCGATCCTGTTCGACTGCTGCCCCTGCACCAGCGCCAGCAGCGGCATGGGGTGCTGCTCATAGTTCTCATAGTAGCTTGGATAGTAGACATTCGAGTACACCGCATCCGTCACCGCCACGCCGTCGAGGGTCATCAGGCCATAGAGACAGCCTGTCGCGGCGGGCCAGTCGTCCATCAAGCGCCGCCCCGCATAGGGCACGAGCAGGCCGTAATCGCCCGACGCCTCCAGTTCGCCCATGTAGCCCTCGCTCAGGCGTGTACCGGTCTGCGGCACGGTCTTCGGGAAGGTCCCCACGTCAAGGATGGAGACATAGCCCTCCTTGGCGATGAGCGTCTGCCCCTCCTCGCTGAGCAGCCAGTTGAAGAGCGCGCGGTTCGGCGCATCCTGCGCCGCATCCGCCGGAATGACGACATACTTCGGGTTCACGAGCGGATAGGTCTCCGAACGGATGGCGTCGGGGTTCGGCTCCACGCCCTCGAGCTTCAGGAGCTTGAGGCCCTGCGCCATCTTCATCTCCTCTGCGTAGTAGTAAACGCTGTAGCCGATGGCGCCGGGCGAGCCGTCGAAGCTCTTCACAGCTTCCATCAGCTGGCCCATCGTGGTCACGATGTACTCCGTCGGCGCTTCCATCATGGGCGTGCCCTGCATGACGAGCTTTTCCATCAGCGTCTGGCTACCCGCGCCTTCGTTGCGCTGCAGCGCGGTGATGGGGCGATCTTCGCCGCCAAGCTCGCTCCAGTTCGTGATTTTACCGGAGTAAATGTCCCGCACTTGTTCAACGGTGATCGAATCCACAGGGTTATCCTCGTTGACGACGAAGACGAACGCGTCGGTCGCAAAGGGCTGTTT
This sequence comes from uncultured Oscillospiraceae bacterium, assembly GCA_934597535.1. Lineage (GTDB taxonomy): Bacteria > Bacillota > Clostridia > Oscillospirales > Oscillospiraceae > Hominicoprocola. The sequence continues at coordinate 4,133 of CAKTRT010000039.1, forward strand.
CTCCCACTCGAAGTTCAGCTCCTTCTTCCGCGCCATGACCTCGTCATTTGCCTCGCCGACGATCAGAAGATCGGCGTTGCCTTCAAGGAGGTTAAAATACGCCGTCGTGGTCTTGTTGAAGTGGACAAGGTCCTGCACCTCCTCGCGGCTCTCGCCCAAAAGCTCTGCGCAGACGGCCAGCGCCAGCGGCACGGTAGAGGTCGAGCCGTCCAGCCGCGGCAGATCCTCGCGTGTAAAAACCGGTCTGCTCACCTGCGGATTGGGAGAAGCGGCCTCGCCCTCCCGCCTGCCGCAAGCGGCAAGTATCGCCAGTGTCAGTGCAATAGAGAGAAGCATCGCGAGGGGTCGTTTCATTGAAAGCACATCCTTTCCGAGCTGTTTCTATCCCTTATGACGCAGCAATGCAAAAAAAGTTCCCGCCGCGCAGAAAAATCTGCACAGCGGGAACCTATCGTTACAGATCGTCCGAAAGGCGCACGCGCGAGCGCTGCGTATCGAAGCCCTCAGGATAGCGGGCGGTCAATTTATCAAGATTCTGCTGCAAAATGTCGTCCAAATCCATGTTGAGCGCGGTCGCGGCTTCGGCAAGATACCACGCCACGTCGCCAAGCTCTTTGGCCAAATGGGCTTTGTCGAGCTCGTGCCCCTGCGCGAGCCACTTTTTCACGATGTCGATGGCCTCGCCGCTCTCACCGCAAAGGCCCATCACGCTGTTGATGAGCACATCCCTGCGCGAGAGCGCGGGATTGAGCGTCGTCATTGCCTTTTTCTGATATTCGTTCGCCGTCATCGAAGCATCCCCCTTCAATCCTTCGCGCTCAGTGCAACCGCATGCCTCACAAAGCTCATCGGCGGCACATAGTGCGGCAGCTTCATCTTGAATGCCGTCTGCGGCGTGCGCGGCTCGTAGAGCGCAAAACCCTCAAGATCGTGCATCACGGGCGCGGTCAAGGTGAACGGGCGGCTGTCGGGGCCGACGAGTTCGATCTCGTCGCCCGCGGCAAACTTGTTGCGCAGCGACAGCGTCGCGTTGCCCTGCTCGTCGCAATCCGTTACGACCGCGCAGACCTGCCAGTCGCGGATGTAGCGGGAATTGGCGTAATACTGCCCCGGCTGGCCGTAGTAAAAGCCCGTGGAATAATGGCGGTGGCTGACATGCTCTACCTCATCGCGCCATACGGGGTCGACTTCCCTGCCCGCTGCCACATCGTCGAGCACGTGGCGGTACGCGCCCGTCACGATGGCGGCGTAGTAGGCGGACTTTGCGCGGCCCTCGATCTTGATGCAGTCGATGCCCGCGTCCATGATGTCATCCAGATGGTCGATCATGCACATATCGCGCGAGTTCATGATGTAGGTCCCCTTCTCATCCTCGAAGACGGGGAAATATTCGCCCGGGCGCTTTTCCTCCATCAGCGCGTACTGATAGCGGCAGGGCTGGGCGCACTGGCCGCGGTTACTGTCGCGGCCGGTCATATAGTTCGAGAGCAGGCATCTGCCCGAATAGCTCACGCACATCGCGCCGTGGCAGAAGGTCTCGATCTCCAGTTCCGCAGGGATCTTCGCCCGCATTTCGCGAATTTCCTGTAAAGATACTTCCCTTGCCAGCACCACTCGTTTCGCGCCTAAATCGTACCACGCGCGGGCGCACTCGTAGTTGGCGATGGACTGCTGCGTGGAGATGTGACGCTCACACTTCGGCGCGTACTTCCCCGCAAGCGTGAACGCGCCGAGGTCGGCCAAAATAAGCGCGTCGACACCTGCGTCGTTCAAACGCTCCAAGTGCTCGGGCAGGCGCGCGACCTCGTCGTTGCGCGGCATCGTATTCACCGTCACGTGGACGCGCACACCGTGGTCGTGCGCGAACT
>CAKTRT010000040.1 GCA_934597535.1 uncultured Oscillospiraceae bacterium
TCGTACGGCTGCACGGCATGCCGGCGAGTATTATACGCAGGCGCTGTGCACGCTGATCGCGGAGCGCTGCGGCCATTGAGGAAAAACGAATATGGAACAGGAGACGGGATATATCCCGCCTCCTGCTTCTTTGCACGCTGTGTCCGGGTGAGCTTCCGGCTGCCGCCCTCAGCGCGGCAGATGCTTTTCGATCCACGCCCAGAGGTCGTTGTACACGACTGCGCGGCAGTCTTCGTTTAAGATCTCGTGCCGCAGATTCTCATAGAGCTTCAGCTCTACGTCGCGCACGCCGGCGCGGCGGAAGGCCTCGTATGCGCGCCTGACGCCCTTGCCCATCTCGCCGACGGGGTCCTTGTCGCCGGAGATGAAGAGAATGGGCGTGTTGAGGTTCATCGACGCGATATTTTTCGGCGTGTTGATGAAGCGGATGCCGCCGAGCATCTCGTAGAAGAGGCCAATGCTCGTCTTTTGCCCGCAGAGAGGATCGGCGATGTAGGCATCGACATTGTTGTCGCTCGCGCTGAGCCAGTCAAATTCGGTGCGGTTGGGGGCGAACGCCTTGTTGTACGCGCCGAAGGCCAGCGCCTCCACACGCGGGGAGTGCGCCTGAAAGCCGCGGCGCTTGCCCGCGGCCTTGGCAACGGCGCGTCCGCCGGAGACCAGCAGGGGAGACTGATGCCCTGTGCCCATGATGATGGCGGCGTCCACGGTGCCGGGGTAGCGGATGAGATAGGTGCGCGTTAAAAACGAGCCCATCGAGTGCCCCATGAGAAAATGGGGAACATCGGGATATTTTTCCTTCGTGCGGCAGCGCAGGGCGTACATGTCATCCACGACGTGCTTCCAGCCGTCGCGCGGGCCGAAGTAGAGCGTGTCGGCGTCCTTTTCGGCGGAGAGGCCGTGGCCGAGGTGGTCGTTCGCCACGACGGCAAAGCCGTGCCCGGTCATGAATTCAGCAAACGGCGCGTAGCGCATGGCGTACTCCGCCACGCCGTGCGCGATCTGTAGGACGCCGATGATCTCACGGCCTTCGGGCGTCCACTCCACCGCGTGGATGCGCGAGGAGCCGTTTGACGAGGAGAAGTAAAATTCCTTGCAATTTGTCATGGCGCAAAGCCCTCCTGCATGATATAATCATGGTAACTTTACTAAATAGTATAGCATAAGACGGTCCAAATGAACAAGGGGGTATCTTCATGCAGCGGTATATTTTGGCGCTCGATCAGGGCACGACCAGCTCGCGCGCCATTCTGTTCGGGCGCGACGGCAGCGTCGGCGGACACGCGCAGCAGCCGTTTCGGCAGTATTATCCGCAGCCCGGCTGGGTCGAGCACGACCCGAACGAGATCTGGGAGAGCGAGCGCGCCGTTGCCGCGCAGGCTTTGCGCGAATCGGGCCTTGGCCGCGCGGTCGCGGCGATCGGCATCACGAACCAACGCGAGACGACGATTCTTTGGGATCGCGCGACGGGCGAGCCCATCCACAACGCCATCGTCTGGCAGTGCCGCCGCACGGCGGACATCGCGGATGCCCTTCGCGAAAAGCGCGGCGTGAGCGAGCTTGTGGCCGAGAAAACGGGATTGCACATCGACGCCTACTTTTCCGCGACGAAGATCAAGTGGCTGCTCGACCACGTCCCCAGCGCGCGGGAAAGGGCCGAGCGCGGCGAAATTTTATTCGGTACGGTGGAGACATGGCTCATCTGGAGGCTGACGGGCGGCAAGGTCCACGTGACGGACTACTCGAACGCCAGCCGCACGATGCTCTTCAACATCCACACGCTTTCGTGGGATGAAGAGCTCTGCGCGCTGCTGGACATTCCGATGAACATTCTGCCGCGTCCCGTGTCCAACTCCGAAGTCTACGGCACGGTGGCGGAGGGCATCGAAGGGCTCGAAGAGCTCGCGGGCGTGCCGATCTGCGGCGCGGCGGGTGACCAGCAGGCGGCGCTGTTCGGGCAGGGCTGCTTTACGCGCGGACAGGCGAAGAACACCTACGGCACGGGCTGCTTCACGCTGATGAACGTCGGCGGTACGCCGGTGCGCTCGCGCGCGAGTCTGGTGACGACTGTGGGTTGGAGCATAAACGGCGGGACGACTTACGCGCTTGAGGGCAGCGTCTTCAACGCGGGCTCGGCCATCCAGTGGCTGCGCGATGAACTGGGCATCATTTCGACCTCGCACGAGTGCGACACGCTGGCCGAAAGCGTTCCTGATACCGGCGGAGTGTACCTCGTGCCCGCGTTCACGGGCCTTGGCGCGCCATACTGGGACATGTACGCGCGCGGCTGCGTTGTGGGCATCACGCGCGGCACAACGAAGGCGCACTTTGCCCGTGCGGTACTCGAGTCCATCGCCTATCAGGTCACCGACCTGATGACCGCTATGCGGCAGGATGCGGGCTGTGAGATCTCCGGGCTGCGCGTAGACGGCGGCGCGAGCGTGAGCGATATAATGATGCAGTTTCAGGCAGACCTTCTGCGCATCCCGGTCGATCGGCCCGCGATGGTCGAGACGACGGCCTTTGGCGCGGCATCGCTCGCGGGACTGGCCGTGGGCGTGTGGAAGGACTTAAATGAGCTGCATGAACGCCGATGCAGCGAGAGAGTCTTTATGCCCGTGCGCGCGCAGTATGAATGCGAGGAAATGTACCGCGGCTGGAAGCGTGCCGTGGGCTGCGCGCAGGGCTGGATCGAAAAATAGAAGGGGCTTTCATAAAAACTTTACACTTTTTTCGTAAATTATCCATTGAATTGCGCGGGAAAGGCGCATATACTTACGTTTAACAAGCCGAAAGATGAAAGGAGAAGGAAATCATGGCATTTTTTGATAATTTCAGCAAGAAGGTTCAGGATGTTGCATTTGCAGCAACGGAAAAGGCGCAGCAGGTCGCAGCTGTTGCCGGCGAGAAGGCGCAGCAGGTCGCGGCGGTCGTCGGCGAAAAGGCGAATGACGTTGCGGACAAGGCGAAGACCGAGTATGAGATGGCCGCCGAGCGCCGCAGCATCGACAAAAACTATCGCGCCATTGGCGAGTGGTATGTTTCCGCGCTCGAGGGCGATGCGCCCGAGGCGGTGGCCGATGTGGTCAAGGCGATCCGCGAATCACAGAAGAAGCTCGCCGACTATGAGGCTGCCAAGGCGGCTGCTGCGGCGGCAAAGAAGGCGGAGGAGCCGGTGATCGAGATCACCATCGAAAAAACGCCTGCGGCGGAGACGTCCGAAGAGGAAACGGCTGCCGCCGAGGCTCCCGCTGCCGAAGAGAACACGCCCAACGAATGACCCTGTATGGGACGGCGCGGCCTAAGAGCCGCGCCGTCCCTCTTTTATAAAATCTGGTCTGTATAATTTGTTTTGTTCTGGACATAGCAATAATACCACCGCGCGCTATAATATGACCAGCAAAAGCAAAGGAGCAATGACCGATGAACGATAAGAAGATCAGAAAGCTTGTGATGACTGCGCTGCTGGCAGCGCTTACCTGTGTCGCTACGATGGTGGTGCAGATCCCGAGCCCCATGCAGGGCTACGTCAATCTCGGCGACTGTTTTGTGCTGCTGTCCGGCTGGCTGCTGGGGCCGTGGTACGGCTTTGCGGCGGGCGGCATCGGCTCGATGCTGGCGGATATCCTGCTGGGCTATGCGCATTATGCGCCGGGCACGCTGGCGATCAAGGGCTTGATGGCGCTGGTCGCCGCGCTGATCCTTAAGAGCATGAAGGGCAGCAGGGCCGGATATCTGGCGGGCGGCGCCGCGGCGGAATGCATCATGGTGGCCGGTTATTTCGGCTATGCCTCGCTGCTGCTGGGCAAGGGCCTTGCCGCTGCGGCAAGCATCCCCGGCAACATCTTCCAGGGTGCGGTCGGCCTTGCGGTGGGACTGGCGCTCGCGGCAGTGATGGAGCGCTCCAGGCTGACGGCCAAGCTGGTCTGAGCATGGGATCGAGAGGAGAAGAGAGATTATGGCAGGAACCGTACATGAAGCGGAGAGCCGCGATTTGATCGCAGAGGTTGAGCAGGAGGCGGCGCGCGCCGCGCGCGAGCTGGTGGAGGCGGCGCACCTGCGCCGCGGACAGATCGTTGTGGTCGGGTGCAGCACGAGCGAGGTCGTGGGGCACAAGGTGGGCAGCTGGTCCACGCCGGAGGTCGCGGATGCGATCTTCCGCGGGCTTTCCAGCGTGTTTTCACCCATGGGCATTTACATTGCCGCCCAGTGCTGCGAGCATCTGAACCGTGCGCTCATTGTGGAGCACGAGGCTGTGCCGGACGGCGAGATCGTCAACGTGCTGCCCCAGCCCAAGGCGGGCAGCTCGTTTGCAACGGCGGCCTATCAGGCCTTCCGCCATCCTGTGGCGCTCGAGGAGATCCGCGCCGACGCGGGATTGGACATTGGCGGCACGCTGATCGGCATGCATCTGAAGAAGGTGGCCGTTCCCGTGCGCCTTGCGCAGAACCATATCGGTCAAGCCATCGTGCTGGCCGCGCGGACGCGCCCCAAATTCATCGGCGGTGAGCGCGCGATCTACAATGAAGCGCTGAAGGACGGCTATCCGGCGTTTGACTGATGCCGACCCGCAAAAAAGGGCGCGTCTCCCGCAAAGAGACGCGCCCTTTTTTTGCGGCCTGCCCGCGTAGAGGAAGCCAACTCTTGCACAAAGGGAGGGAAACGTGCTATGATGCCGTCAGAATGATAAAGCAAGGAGGTTTCTTATGACAGTCAATGAAGCAATCCACTCCCTGATGACCCTGCAGGCGAAGCTTGCGGCCTACAGCCACGCTATGGGTCTGCTATTTTACGACGGCGCGACCACCGCGCCCAAGGGTACGGCGGCGAACCGCGGCCAGACCATGAGCGTCTTAAGCGAGGAGCACTATAAGCTCACCACCGGCAGCGAGACGGTCGCGCTGCTCGAATTCCTCGATGCGCACAAGGCAGAGCTCGACGAAAAGCAGCAGCGCATGGTGTTCCTGCTCATCAAGGACATCCGCAATATGCAGAAGATCCCAATGGACGAGTACGTTGCCTACCAGCAGCTTCTGGTCGAGGCCGACGACGTATGGCACCGCGCGAAGGAGACGAGCGACTTCGCCCTCTTCGAGCCGGTGCTCGAAAAGATCTTTGAGACCAACATCCGCTTCGCACACTATTGCGCGCCGGAAAAGAACCCCTACGACTACTGGCTCAGCGAGTATGAGGATGGGCTGACGATGGCGCAGTGCGACGAATTCTTCGCGACGCTGCGCGAGCACATCGTGCCGCTCCTGAAAAAAATCAAAGAAAAGCCGCAGGTCGATGATGCGATGCTGCACGGCGACTTCCCCGAAGAGAAGCAGGCGCAGCTCTCTGACTATCTGATGCGCACGATGGGGCTCGACCTCGATCATGTCGGCCTGTCTACGACCGAGCATCCGTTCACGACGTCGCTCGGTTCGCACTTCGATGAGCGCATCACGACGCATTATTTGGAGGAAAACTTCGCCTCTTCGATGTTCTCTGTCATCCACGAGGGCGGCCATGCGCTCTACGACACGGGCAGCGCGGACGATCTTGTCTACACGGTGCTCGACGGCGGCGTCTCCATGGGCATCCACGAGAGCCAGAGCCGTTTTTATGAAAACCTGCTCGGCCGCTCCCGCGCCTTCACGGGCTTCGTGTTCCCGAAGCTCTGCGAGCTGTTCCCGGAGCTCGGCGGTCACACGGCGGAGGAATTCTACCGTGCCATCAACAAAGCAGAGCCATCGCTCATCCGTACCGAGGCCGACGAGGTCACCTACAGCCTGCACGTCATGGTGCGCTACGAGCTGGAAAAGCGCGTGATGCACGGCGAGCTCAAGGTACACGACCTGCCGGACGAATGGAACAAGCTTTACAAGGAGTACCTCGGCGTCGATGTGCCGGACGACAAGCACGGCGTTTTGCAGGACAGCCACTGGTCGGGCGGCAGCATCGGCTACTTCCCGTCCTACGCGCTCGGCAGCGCCTACGGCGC
>CAKTRT010000041.1 GCA_934597535.1 uncultured Oscillospiraceae bacterium
AACTATATTGAGCTGCTGCGCGAGGTGGGCGCGTGCTTCTCTGTGAACAATATGCTGCGCGCCAAGTGCTATGAGCAGCGCATGGAGAAGGGGCTTTCCTTCCTTGAGTTCAACTACATGATCATGCAGTCCTACGACTTTTACCACCTCTTCCAGCACTACGGCTGCAATATGCAGTTCGGCGGCGATGACCAGTGGTCCAACATGCTCGGCGGCACGGAGCTCATCCGCCGCAAGCTCGGCAAGGACGCGCACGCGATGACCATCACGCTGCTGACCGACTCGCAGGGTCACAAGATGGGCAAGACGGCGGGCAACGCTGTCTGGCTCGACCCGAAGAAGACCTCTCCCTACGACTTCTACCAGTACTGGCGCAACGTGGGCGACAGCGACGTTTTGAAGTGCATCCGCATGCTCACCTTCCTGCCGCTCGAGCAGATCGACGAGATGGACAAGTGGGAGGGCAGCCAGCTCAACCGCGCGAAGGAGATCCTCGCCTACGAGCTCACGGCGCTCGTCCACGGGGAAGAGGAGGCGAAGAAGGCGGAGGAGTCTGCCAAGGCGCTTTTCGGCGCGGGCGGCGATTCTGCCAACATGCCGACGAGCGTGCTCGCTGACGCTGACTTTGAAAACGGCAGCATCAACGTGCTCTCCATGCTGGTCACGACCGGCCTGTGCCCGTCCCGCGGCGAGGCTCGCCGTCTTGTGCAGCAGGGCGGCGTGACGATCGATGACGTGAAGGTCGCCTCCATCGACGAGAGCCTTGCGCGCGAGCGCTTCGAGGGCGAGGGCGTCATCGTCCGTAAGGGCAAGAAGGTCTTCCATCGTGTGAAGGTCTGAGAACGACTGATTACAAAATGTAAACGCAGCAGGTCCTGCGCCGTTATTGGCGCAGGACCTGCTTTTTGACGAAATGCACAAACGAGAAACGGAAAATGAATATCGCGAATATGGCGAATATTACGTGAATATCGGGTGAATGTGGAATGAATGCAGCGTGAATACTGCTTATACCGTGACGCCGAAGTCCTGCATCGCGCGCGTGAGGCGCGGCAAATTGCGATCGGAGACCGTGCACAGCGGCAGCCGCAGCTCACCGCCGCACAGGCCGAGCTGCGCCATAGCGGCCTTGACGGGGATGGGGTTGACTTCGCAGAAGAGCGCGGTGATAAGCTCGTGCAGCCGCAGCTGAAGCTGGCCGGCCTCCAGAAAACGGTCGGACAGGCAGAGCTGCGTCAGCTCGTGCATCTCGCGCGGAACGATGTTGGCGGCGACGGAGATGACGCCCTTTCCGCCGAGCGCCATAATGGCGGCGGTGGAGCCATCGTTTCCGCTCCAGACGGTAAAATCGGCAGGGCAGAGGTTGAAGGTGTCCTGAATAAGCTCAAAATCGTCGCTGGCTTCCTTGACGCCCGCGATATTGGGATGGGAGGCGAGCTTTTGATAGGTCTGTGCGCTGCACTTGACGCCTGTGCGCGATGGAACATTATAGAGAATGACCGGGATATCCACCGCATCGGCGATGGCCTGAAAATGGCGGACAAGGCCGCTTTGCGAGGCCTTGTTATAGTATGGCGTCACCGCCAGAAGCGCATCGACGCCTGCGCGCTGCGCGGCGCGGGAAAGCGCGACGGAGGATGCTGTGCTGTTTGTGCCGCTGCCGGCAATGACCGGTACGCGGCCATCGACCGTGCGCATACAGAGGTCGATCAGCCGGCTTCGCTCATCATAACTCAGCGTTGCGGCCTCTCCGGTCGTGCCGCAGACGACGATGGCGTCGCTGCCGTGTTCGATCTGCCGCTCGATAAGGCGTTCAAAGGCGGCACAGTCGATCGCGCTGCCAGCAAACGGTGTGACGATGGCAACGGCGCTGCCGGTGAAAACAGGTTTTTTCATACATAACTCCTTTCGGTTCCACCGGACGCAGCGGCGTCCGGTAAAAAAGCTGCGCGTTTTTGCTTGAAACGACACGGGATATGTCGTATAATGCAGAATACAGTATAATTGGGTTATTGCGGCGGAACGGCAGCCTGTTCCGCCTGAGATAAGGACGGTGCTCGATGAAAAACACTGGCAGGCTTTTTTTGCTCGCTCTTTTTCTGTGCTGCACATTATGCGTGGGAGCGGGCGCCATGGAACATGATATGCTCAAGGTCGGCCTAAAATACGGGCAGGGGGCTATGAGCGAGGCAAATCTCCAGAACTACTCCGCTTTCGGCGGTTACGCGCTGGGGTATTATGACGCGCAGCGGAGCTTTGTGCAGCTGGCAGCGCTTCCGGCAAGCTATGAGAAGATCACCGTAACGACGGATAAAACCTATCACCCTCAGCTTGCCGAAACATATTACGACTATGCGTCCGCATCGGCACGCGCCGCGCAATTCTACGGCGGTTTCGCTGCCTATGACAACGGATCCTTCGTCGTGCGTATCGGCAGCTACGGCGATTATGCCTCCGCGCAGAGCGCGCTCTACGCCATCGGCGGCAGCGGCTCGGTCGCCGGAGGCAGCGCCACCGGCGTGACGGTCATCATCACCGATACGAGCACCGTGCTTTTTGAGTTTGACGGCGGCGGACGCTTCTCGCTGGGCATCCAGCCCGTTGCCGCGGGAGAAAAGACGGTGACATGGTTCCGCGGATACCGTTATTACGGCGGCTTTGAGTATCTCCGCGCACCAGGCGGGCTGCTGAGCGTTATCAATGTGGTCAACATTGAGGATTACGTCAAATGTGTGATCCCATGGGAAATGAACAGCGACTGGCCGCTCGAAGCGCTCAAGGCGCAGTCTGTCTGTGCGCGCACGTATGCGGCCTGCCAGAGCAAGCACGCCTCGCTCGGCTTTGACATCTGCGCAACGACGGATTGTCAGGTCTATCAGGGTACGGCAAAGTGCAGCGAGCATTCCGATGCCGCTGTGGATCAAACGGCAGGACAGTACCTCTATCACGGCGGACAGATCATTAAGGAAGCGCTTTACTATTCCAGCAACGGCGGCGCGAGCGAAGACAGCGTGAACGTCTGGGGCTCAGATGAACCCTATCTCAAGGGCAAGCTCGACCCCTATGAGGGGCGCGTCTCTTCTCGTATCCCAAAGTACAACTGGTCCACGACCTATACTGCATCGGAACTGACGAACCTTCTGAACAGCAAGAGCTATGGCATCGGGACGGTGAAAAACGCCTATGTTTCAGCCTATACGGATGTCGGCAATGTCTATGCCGTCACATTTGTTGGGGCGGGCGGCAGCAAGACGGTGACGCGCGAGACCTGCCGCGCGCTGCTGAATCTGCGCAGCCAGCGCTTTACGATCGGCGGCGGCAGCAGTGAAAGCTACTCGGTCAACGAGGGAGGCAGCGTACTGCTTGGCGGCATGAGTGCGATCGACGGCAGCGGACAGGTGAGCGCTGTTTCCGGCACATCGGACGTCTGCGTCATCACCTCCAGCGGTACATCGGCGCTGGAAAAACGCTCGCAGACCTCTGCCGTGGGGAGCTTTGTGATCTCTGGCAGCGGAAACGGACACAATGTCGGTATGAGTCAGTGGGGCGCCTATTCCATGGCGGATCTGGGCTATACTTACCGCGATATCCTGCAATTCTACTACACGGGCATCACGATCCAGTGATGCGGAAAAGAGCATGATGAAAACCAAGGACTTTGACTATATGCTCCCTGAGGAGCTGATCGCACAGACGCCGCTTCAGCAGCGGGACGGTTCGCGCCTGATGTGCCTTGATAAAATAACAGGCGCACTTTCGCACCACCATTTCTACGATCTGCCGGAGTTTCTGCGCCCCGGCGACTGCCTGATCCTGAACAATTCCCGTGTGCTGCCGGCAAGACTTCTCGGGCAGCGCCTGCCGGGCGGCGGCGCGTGCGAGGTGCTGCTGCTCATCGACCGCGGCGACAAGACGTGGGAGTGCATCGTGCGTCCGGGCAAGCACCTGCGCAAGGGGGCAAAAATGCAGTTCGGCGACGGGGAACTTACAGCGGAGGTCGTGGACGTTCTGCCTGACGGCAACCGCATGGTAAAGTTTGACTTTGAGGGGATCTTCCTCGAGGTGCTCGAGCGTCTCGGCAAGATGCCGCTGCCGCCCTACATCAAGGAGGAGCTCGCCGATCAGGAACGCTACCAGACAGTCTACTCCAAGGTCGAGGGCAGCGCTGCCGCACCGACGGCGGGGCTGCACTTCACACCGGAGCTGCTGGAAAAAATCGAAGCAATGGGCGTAAATCTCGGCTATGTGACGCTGCACGTCGGCCTCGGTACATTCCGACCGGTCAAGGAGGACGACATCGAGCAGCACGATATGCACAGCGAATACTGCGTCATCTCACCGGAGACGGCAGCGCTTATCAATGAGACGAAAGCGAATGGCGGGCGCGTGATCTGCGTCGGTACAACGTCCTGCCGCACGCTTGAAAGCTGGGCGCAGGAGGACGGACATATGGAGCCGTCCGCCGGTTGGACGAATATCTACATCTATCCCGGCTACCGTTTCAAGGTGATGGATGCGCTTATCACGAATTTCCATCTGCCGCAGTCCACGCTCATCATGCTGGTCTCGGCGCTCGCGGGCCGCGAGCACGTGCTGCACGCCTATGAAGAGGCAGTGAAAGCGCGTTATCGTTTCTTCAGCTTCGGCGATGCGATGTTTATCTCTTAAGGGTAAGGAGAAGCTATGTTCAAAGTGATCAAATACGAGGGCAAAGCCCGGCGCGGAAAATTCAAATGCGCGCACGGCGGAGAGGTGCAGACCCCCGTCTTCATGAATGTCGGCACGCAGGCAGCCATCAAGGGCGGCGTGAGCGCGCTTGATCTCAAGGAGCTTGGCTGCCAGATCGAGCTGTCCAACACCTACCATCTGCATCTGCGCCCCGGCGACGATGTGGTTCGGCAGATGGGCGGACTTCACGGATTCATGCACTGGGATGGGCCTATCCTGACTGACAGCGGCGGGTTTCAGGTGTTTTCCCTTGCCGGCCTGCGTAAGATCAAGGAAGAGGGCGTGACGTTTGCCTCTCACCTCGACGGCCGGCGCATCTTCATGGGGCCGGAGGAGAGCATGCG
>CAKTRT010000042.1 GCA_934597535.1 uncultured Oscillospiraceae bacterium
GGCAGCGTGTATGATGTGCGTGACCTGCTCAACGCCACCGTCAAGCTGCGCGACGGCAAGAAGGCCACCGACATGGATATGGGCTTCATGGAAAAGATGGCCGTCAAGAAAGCTCTCGGCAAAATCGAAGGCACCGACATTGAAAAGCTCCTCAAGGAGTACGGCGTGATCTGAAAAGCAAAAGCAAGCAGGATAGCAGGAAATAAAGGAAGGGCGGGAGCTAAAGCTCCCGCCCTTACCCTATTCCGAAAAGATTCAGTTCTTTGTCAGCACGCATTTGTCGCAGGGAGTGAGGCCTCTGCCCATCGCCTCAGCGAGCGTTGCTTCGTAATAAGTACCGCCGTTGCAGGTACCGGAATAGTGATAACGCTTGCCCGTCTTTGTCACATAGATGTGCTCGCCCTTCGTCTTATTCGCAACTGCCGCCGTCTGCGTCTCATTATACCATGTGACGACGCAGCCAAGCGATTCCGAAACGAAGCGTGCCGGAACCATTGTCCGGTTTCCGATGATTTGCGCAGGCACATCCAGCGTGTACGGCACATCGTTGACGTAAGCTGTTGTATTATCGATCTGGATGATCACGACTGTGTCATCCAGCGTACCAGTCGCCGTTCGAGTGTCATTGTCCCACGTGACCTCCGCGCCCAGATACTCAAAAATTGCCCGCATGGGCACAAGCGTACGGCCGCCCACCAATTGCGGCGGCACATCGGTCTGCACCAACTCTGTGTCGACATACAGCTCGACTGCGTTGACAGACAGGCAGAGCAGTAGTGTGCAGGACAGCAGGCCAAGCATCAATGCAAATAGCTTTTTCATCGTTTCTCTCCTCTCTCGTTATACAAATAATTTAATCAGGGGATTCCTGTTATTTTCATTATATCCGTCGTTGCATATAAGTCAACAAAGAAAGGGCGGGAGCATAGCTCCCGCCCTTTCTCCGCGCTTTTTTCGCGCCTATCGCATCGTGTGCATCAGGTCGTTCAGCGCGCCGTCCACGGCGGTACCCATCTGCTGCATGGTGCGGCCCACGCAGGTCTTCATGGCTTTGCGCTTTTCCACGGCCATGGCACCGACAAATACGCCGGCGATCATGCCGGCGAGCATTCCACGCCAGAATGCGCTCTCACACATTTCGATCACTCCTTTGCTCACGGACTTAGTCTGTCCGCGCGCGGCGTGATGATGCAAGGCAAATTTTGCCGCAAATCGCCCCTTGCTGAAAGGCGCCTTTCGTCCTATAATGAGAATGAGAAAAAATAGCATGAAGGAGATCAACATGACAACGATCTATCTCATCCGTCACGCCGAGGCGGACGGCAACCTCTACCGCCGCGCGCACGGCTGGTACAACAGCGTCATCACCGACCGCGGCTACCGCCAGATCGCGGCGCTCTCGAAGCGCTTTGCCGATACGGAATTTGACGCCGTTTATTCAAGCGACCGCTTCCGCACGATGATCACAGCGCTGTCGGTCTACAAGACGCACGGCCTTCCGCTGCACACTGTGCCGCAGCTGCGCGAGGTAGACGTTGGCTATTGGGAGGACATGCCGTGGGCGGAGATCGAGGCGGCGGACGGCGAGCAGCTGGCGCTGTTCAACACGGACGCGGAGCGCTGGCACGTGGACGGCAGCGAGCGCATCACGGAGGTGCGCGAGCGGATGTGCGCCGCGCTGCGCGAGATCGCGGAAAAGCATCCGGGCGGCACGGCGGCGGTCTTTTCCCACGGTATGGCGATGCGCATTGCCATCGGTACACTGCAGGGACTTTCCCTTCACGAGATCGACAAGACGGGTCATGCGGAGAACACGGCGGTGACAAGGCTCGAATACGAAGACGGCGCGTTCCGTGTTGCCTTCCGCGATGACGCCTCACACCTGAGCGATGACACCGCCACGCTGCGCAATCAGGCGTGGCTCAAAAATGCCAAGGGCTTCGAAGGCGGCATCCGCTACCGCGCATCGGGCGGGGAGGGGCGTTTCGACGTGCTGCGCGGCGATGAGGTCATCGGCGCGGTGAGCGTCGAATCCTGCCGCGGCGGCGTGGGTACGATCGGCGAGTTCTGGCTGGAGGAGGATGCGCAGCGCCGGGGAGACGGCGAGAAGCTGATCGGTCAGGCGCTGTCGTATGCCCGTACGCACGGCTGCTCCATCCTCTCAACCGGCCGCATTGCAAAGAGCAATTCAGTCGGCCTCCGCTGCGCGGAAAAGTGGGGCTTTCATCCCGTCTGCGAGGACGCGGAAAGTGTCACATTTGAGAAGAATTTTGAATACGATGAGGAATCTTGCTTCAAAAAATTGCAGGACGTGATCGAACGATGAAGAAAAGAGACGAGATCAGGGCATTTCTGCCGGTTTCGAAGGACGAGATGCTGGAGCGCGGCTGGTACTATTATGACTTCCTTGTCGTCACAGCAGATGCCTATATCGACCATCCGAGCTTTGGAACCTCCATCATTGCGCGCGTGCTGGAGCATGCGGGCTATCGCGTGGCCGTGCTCGCCCAGCCGGACTGGCACAGCGCGGACGCCTTCCGCGCGATGGGCCGCCCGCGCTATGGCGTGATGATCGGCGGCGGCAACATTGACTCGATGGTCGCGCACTACACGGCGGCAAAAAAGCGCCGCACGCAGGACCTCTACTCCCCCGGCAGCCGCATGGGTCTTCGCCCCGACCGCCCGACCATCGTATACGCCAACCGCTGTCGCGAGGCATGGGGCGACATTCCCATCATCGTCGGCGGGCTGGAGGCGAGCCTGCGCCGCTTCGCCCACTATGACTACTGGGACGACAAGGTGCGCCGCGCGCTCATCTTCGACGCGCAGGCCGATCTTCTCATCTACGGCATGGGCGAATACGCCACGCGCGAGATCGCGCGCCGGCTCGCAAAGGGTGAAAAGGTTGATGCCTTAACAGATATCCGCGGCACGGCGTTTGTGACGCGCACGCCCGAGGTCTGCGCCTTCGAGCATGTCGAGTGCCCGTCGTATGAGGAGGTGTGCGAGGACAAGCATGCCTACGCGCTTGCGACGAAGCTCGAATACGAGGAGCACGATCCTATCCGCGGCAAAGCGCTCTGGCAGGCGCACGGGCGCGATACGCTCGTTGTCAATCCGCCCGCGATGCCGCTTTCGCGCGAAGAGCTCGACGAGGTCGCCGAGCTCCCCTACATGCGCGAGGTGCACCCGATGTACGACGCCCTCGGCGGCGTCGCCGCCATCGAGGAGGTGCGCTTTTCCGTCGCGCACAACCGCGGGTGCTTCGGCGGGTGCAACTTCTGCTCGCTGGCGTTCCATCAGGGGCGCATGATCACCTCGCGCTCGATCGAATCCTGCGTGCGCGAGGTCGAGGGCTTCACCCACGACCCGAAGTTCAAGGGCTACGTCCACGACGTCGGCGGTCCGAGCGCCAACTTCCGCCATCCGTCGTGCAAGGATCAGTTGAAGCGCGGCATGTGCCGCAATAAAAACTGCCTCGCTCCCTACCCCTGCAAAAATCTCGATCCCGACCACTCGGAATATGTCGAGCTGCTGCGTCGTCTTCGCGCGATCCCCGGCGTGAAGAAGGTCTTCGTCCGCTCGGGCATCCGGTATGACTATCTGCTCGAGGACAAGGGAAGTCCCTTTTTGTCCGAGCTCGTCAAATACCACATCTCCGGCCAGCTCAAGGTCGCGCCCGAGCACTGCGTGGCGGGCGTGCTCGACTACATGGGAAAGCCGCACTTCGACGTGTTTGAAAAATTCTGGGACAAGTACCGCTCCGTGAACGAAAAGAACGGACGCGAGCAGTATCTCGTGCCCTACCTCATGTCATCGCACCCCGGCTGCACGCTCGAGGACGCGGTGCAGCTCGCGGAATTTCTGCACTCCACGGGCCACAAGCCCGAGCAGGTGCAGGATTTCTACCCCACGCCCGGCACGCTCTCGACCTGCATGTACTACACCGGCATCGACCCGCGCGACATGACGCCCGTCTTCGCCGAGACGACGCCGCACGGCAAGGA
>CAKTRT010000043.1 GCA_934597535.1 uncultured Oscillospiraceae bacterium
TCGCTCGGCGACGAGAGCGAGGGGCGCAAGAAAGAGTATCAGATCACGCCCGCGGGCCGCGAGGCCGTGCGCGCGGAGCTGCGAAGACTGCATGAGCTGACGCAAAACGGCGACGCGCTGACAAACGAATGGAACTGAGAGGGGGATAACGATGGAAAAGGACACAAAGCGGGTCTGGCACCTTCCTTATTGCTTTTTGGAACCGGAGGAACTGGAGCGCAAATTTGCACGTCTGGCGGCGCAGGGTTGGCTGCTGGAAAAGTGTACCTATGGCACTTACACCTACCGCCGCGGCACACCGAACGAGTACGAATACCGCGTGCAGTACATCTACGAATCACGCGACGGCCAGCGTGCCGACTATGTGAAAACGCTCGCGGAGATGGGCGTTGAGAAGGTCGGCGATATGGGTTCATTTCTTGTATTGCGCAAGAAGGCGGACGGCACGCCGTTCACGCTCTATTCTGACCTCGATGCGCAGATCATGGATGCGCGGCGGCTGATGCGGATAAAGATCATTCTGGCGGTCGTGTTTGCGCTGCTGGCGGCGGACTGGTTCTATAACACGTGGGTCTGGTACGATCTGGCTGTCAGCTTTGACGCGATGTATGCCGAACTGAGGGAGATGTACCACCAGCCGAGTTTTTTATCGCTGCGGCTGTGGGGAAAGCACATCGTCTGGTATGCGGTGCTGGGTGTGCTGGGCACCGCCGCGGCGATAAGGACCGCAATACAGGCCGTCCGTGTGGGGAAAACGTATGGAGAATTGAAGCGGAAACGCCTGATCGAGGAATGAAAGGAGAAACGCCATGGCGAAGGACAAAAAGGTAACGCTGCATTTGTCAAGCTATGCCATTGATCCCGAGCGGATCGAGGAACAGGCGAACCGGATGGCGAAAGAGGGCTGGCTTCTTGAAAAATTCGGCTCGCTGCTTTCCACCTATCGCCGCGGAAGAGCGGGCGAGTACGAGTATCGCGTGCAGGTGAAGGAAGCGGGGATAGACCGTCTTACCTACATCGCAGAGCTTACAGAGTTCGGCATTGAAGAGGTCGGCGGCGTGGGAGACCTGCTCGTTCTGCGCAAGAAGGCGGACGGCACGCCTTTTGATCTGTACTCAGACCTCGATTCCCTCATCGCCCAGCAGAAAAAAGCCGTGCGCTACCTGCGCGCGGGCCTGCTGTTGAGCCTTGGCTGGATGAGCATCACGCTGATGAATATTCTAACGACGCTGATGAATGCGAACGTGATCGGTAAGTATGCGGGTATGGCCGCCATAAGCTTCCGCTCGTCGCAGGTGTTTCTCCTTGCGGCGTCGGCGCTGCTCCTATTCATTTGCATCGTGGGTTTTGTCGACTGCCCGCGCGGCCTGCACCGCGCGAAAAAGAAGATCGCATCGCTCGAAGCCGAGCGCGTGATTCAGGAGTGAAAGGAGAGCAGAAATGACAGAGACGATGACGAAGAAGTGGAGCAGAGCGCCGTTTGGCCCCGAGCGGGTGGAAGAGATGGAGCGCTATCTCAACAAGATGTCCCACGAGGGCTGGCAATGCTGTGAGATCGTACGCGATGAGCTGCGCTTTGTGCGCGGGGAGCAGGACGAGTATACCTACCGCGTGCAATACTTTTACGAATCGCGCGACGGCGAGAAGGACGACTATCTGCGCACGCTCGGCGAGACGGGCGCGGCGCTGGTGGGCGAGTACGGCGAGGTGCTGATCCTGCGCAAAAAGACGGCGGACGGCGCGTTTGAGCTGTACTCTGACTTGGAGTCCAAGATCGCGGCGCTGGAAAAGCGGCGCTCGCACTCGAGAAACATGATGCTCGGCGCGCTGGTGCTGGTGCTGCTGGAAGGGAACTATGCGTACAAGGCAATCTCGCAGTACGGTTTTTCAAACTGGCTGGACACACAGCTTGATTCACCTGTATATATGGTGCTGACTATTCTGATCGTGGCGGGACTGTTGGCGGGCGGTATTGCCAGCATGATTTCCGTGCGGCGCGAGGGGAAAAAGATCGAAGAGCTGAAGCGCAGGCGCATGATCGAGGAATAAGCCCCGCTTGCAAATCCCGTCTATCCGTTGTAGAATAGGCCTGCGAAAGAACAAACACGCGGGAGGAAAGCCGACATGATCCAGGATATCGAGCCGAAGCATCTTTACAACGAGTGGAAAAAGAACGCCGTGCCGAAAAAGAGCAGCGCCGTGGTGCAGTTCCGCGGGCAGGACCTTTTGTGCCGCATCGACGACAACGGCCTCAAGTTCCCGTCGCGTGCGCAGTTTACCGAGCCCGATGAGGCGTTCACCTATCTTTTTGAGCTCGACGGGCGGGAGTATTACCTGCTTTTTGACGAAAATGAGCGCGCGCTCGACGGCTACTCCTACCGCAACATCGGCCTTTTCCGCACGGAGAAGCCCAAGGAGCTCGCCTATGCGGCGGTCAGCGCGTGGCACCTGTGCTCGTGGTACCGCGACGCGCGCTACTGCGGCCGCTGCGGGGAAAAGCTCGTCCACGATGTGAATGAGCGCATGATGCGCTGTCCCAAGTGCGGCAGCATGATCTTCCCGCGCATCAACCCGTCGGTCATCGTGGCCGTGACGCATGGGGACTACCTGCTGCTCACGAAGTACGCCAACCGTCCCGGCGCGCAGCGCACAGCGCTCGTTGCGGGCTTCACCGAGTTTGCTGAGAGCTTTGAGCAGACCGTACACCGCGAGGTGATGGAGGAGGTCGGATTAAAGGTCAAGGACCTGCGCTATTACCGCTGCCAGCCCTGGGGCATCAGCGGCAACATCATGATGGGCTACTGGTGCAGGCTCGACGGCGACGACGATACGATCCATCTCGACAACTTTGAGCTGGCGGACGGCGCGTGGGTCAGCAGAAAGGAATTGCAGGAGACCTTCGTCAACAACGGTATCGCCCTGACGGCGGAGATGATCTCCGAATTCGCCGCGGGACGGGACCCGTACAGTCTGGAAAAGAACCAATAAAAAGGAAAAGCGGCTGTCTCGACAGAGACAGCCGCTTTTTTCATATGAAACCGATCGACAGCAGGTGCATGTTGTCCCACTGCGCGAGCTCGCGGAGCTCTCCGCCATCGTACTCGTACAGGACGCACGGGTCCTGCCAGTTGACGTTGAGCTTAACAAAGGCAAAGTAGCGCTGACCATTCACAACGATGATCTGAAAATCGAAGATCGCGTGGTCGATCTGGTCTGCGGCGGCGTGCATCATGGCGATCATCGTTTCGTTGGGTTCAACGACATTGCCGACGGAATCATAGAGCGTGGTGGCGAC
>CAKTRT010000044.1 GCA_934597535.1 uncultured Oscillospiraceae bacterium
GTGTCATGTGATGGGGTTCTCCTTTGCAGATTTTCTGCGTTCAGCTTACCAAAAGGCGCGCAAAAAGTCCACCAAGCGGGGTTGAAAAGTTAGCAACCAGCGGTTGCAGCTCAAAAAAGAGGCCATAAATGGCCTCTTTTTTGAAAAAGTTTCGCTGCGCTTTGTGCCTTGCCACCCGTAGGGTGGCTGCGACACACGCTTCGCGCAAAGTATTTTTTGTCACGCGCAGGTCGCGACAAAAAATAATCAAAACCATTTTGCGCCCGCGGGCGCAAAAAAATTGAGATCGTAAATTCTGACGACCTGTGCGTCGGAATTTACTCTTTGCGCAGCGAATCTCTTTCAAAAAGAGGGAGCACTGCAAATGCAGTGCTCCCTCTTTTTGAGTTTACATTTCGTAGTCTACAGCCACGCGGTCCACGCGGATGGACTTGCACAGGCTGCTCGCTGCAATATGGCGGGGATCGACCTTGTAGGCGGCCAGATCCTCCATGGAGTCGAACTCGGAGACGAGCACGGCGTCGTAGTTATCCTTGCCGATGTTTTTTGCGACCTCGCACCTTTTCAGCTGCGGGATCACGCCGTCGAGCGCCTTCAGGCGGGCGAGGAATTCATCGGCCTGCTGCTCGGTGCCCTCGCGAAACTTCCACATTACGATATGACGGATCATGTCTGGTACCTCGTGATCGATTATTACTTGGCGTTATAGACCTCAATGGCCTTTTTGAGGATGTCCATGGCCCGCTCGAGCTTGTGGCTTTCGATGACGTAGGCCATGCGGACCTCGTTTTTGCCCTTGCCGGGCGTCGCATACATCGGCGCGCCAGGCGCGAACATCACGGTCTCGCCGTTGTCGCTGAACTCCTCGAGCAGCCACTGCTGGAACTTGTCGGCATCGTCCACCGGCAGCGCCGCCATCAGATAGAACGCGCCGCCCGGTACGTCGAACACGACGCCGGGGATCTCGCCGAGCTTGCGGCAGAGCGTGTCGCGGCGCTTCTTATACTCGTCGCGCACGGCGGCAAAGTACTCGGGGCCAACGGTATAGAGCGCGGCAGAGGCGACCTGATCGAGCGTGGCGACCGAGAGACGCGCCTGGCAGTATTTCATCGCGTGGCTCATGAGCTGCTTGTTCTTGGAGATCAGGCAGCCGATGCGCGCGCCGCAGGCGGAAAAACGCTTGGAAACGGTGTCGATGACGATAATGTTGTCACTGGCTCTGTCGGCAAATTCGCCGAAGGACTGGAGCTTTTGCCCGCCGTAGACAAACTCGCGGTAGGCTTCGTCGCCGATGAGGAACAGGTCGTGCTTGACGGCGAGATCAACGAGCATTTCCATCTCTTCATGGCTGAGGATGACGCCGGTGGGGTTGCCGGGGTTCGTGACCATGATGGCGCGCGTGTGCTCGTTGATGAGCGGCTCGATCTTCTCGCGCTCAGCGTAGTGATAGCCCTCCTCCGGGCAGGTCGGGATGGGCGTGATCGATGCGCCGCAGGTGCGGGTCATCGTGTTGTAGTTGGGGTAAAACGGCTCGGGGATGAGGATCTCGTCGCCGTCGTCAAGGATGCACTGCAGCGCGATCTGCAGCGCCTCGCTGCCGCCGGTGGTGATATAGATCTCGCTCTTGTCAAAGTGCATGTCGAGCTTGTCATAATAGTTCTGAATGGCGTCGATCAGCTCGGGAATGCCGGGGGAGGGGGCATAGGCGAGGACGGGCTGCTCGAATTCCTTGATCGCTTTGAAGAATGCCGGCGGGGTCTGCACGTCGGGTTGGCCGATGTTCAGATGGTAGATGCTGACACCGCGCTTTTCCGCCGCCACCGCATAGGGGTGGAACTTGCGCATCGGGGAAAGACCGCATTTTTCAACCTTGCTGGAAAATTTCATATTGGGGTGCTCCTCCTCTTCATATAATCAATTGCGCGCTTGAAAAGACGATAGGGAATGGATTCTTTTCCAAGCTGTATTATAACGCCGCGGAAAATGAAAAACAACTGGGACATGCGCAGAAAGACAGCACGGCGGCTTGTCAGAATTGACAAACTGCCGTTCAGAAGCCGTTAAGACTGGATTCTCCGCAGATACGTATTCCGTTTTGCTGCAAAAGCTCCGCCGTTACGCCGCTGCCGTCGATCAGACGGCGGGAAAACGTGCCGTCGTAGATCCTGCCGCAGCCGCAGCTGGGACTTTTTTCCTTGAGCACGGCGGCAGCGCAGCCATGCGCAAGGCACAGTGCGAGCGCCTTTTTCGCGCCGCGCCGGTAGTTTTCGGTCACATCGCTTCCGTCAGCCATGACGACCCGTTCGCCGCGCCGTTCGCTGGGCAGGCGCGGTGTGGGCAGTCCGCCAAGCTGTTCGGGACAGACGGGGATCAGCTCATACCGCTGCGCCAGCGCGCAGACCTGCTCGACTCTCTTGCTTTTGCCGTCGTAGCGGCAGGGCGCGCCAAGCAGGCATGCCGAGACAAGCAGCTTATCCATGCCGCACCTCCAGCGAGACCCCGTTCAGCCTTGCTTCCGCAAGCGTTTCGCCATCATAGCGCAGCTTGAGCGAAAAGAACGGCACGTCCTCGTCGAGCAGATGCAAAAAGATCCGGTCGCCCTCCCACGCGGGCAGCGCCAGCAGATCGCTCTTTCGGATCCACGCAAGCTCGCCTTCGTCACACGTCCGGAGCGTGCCGGTAAAGTCATCGGCGGTGAACAGGTGCATGTACTCCGGCTCCCAACGGTCGGATACGAAGGTCACGATGCCGCGGTAGCGGTAAGAGGTGAGCGTCAGGCCGGCCTCTTCTTTTGCCTCGCGCAGCATGCACTCTTCGGGACTTTCTCCGCGTTCAAACTTGCCGCCGATGCCGATCCATTTGTCGTGGTTGCAGTCGTTTTCTTTTTTTGTGCGGTGCAGCATCAGATAGCTGCCGCCGCGCTCGATATAGATGAGCGTCGTGTTCACGGCGCGGTAAATATTCTGATCCATAGGAGCCTCCGGCAATGTTGCTGCTGCCAGTATAAGCCCATTGAAGAGAAATTGCAAGTTTTGAGATTTTTTGCTTGACTTCAGGCTGATTTCTGGTATAATAACTTTTGCTGTCGAGCACTACGATACGCAGCAGTATCGAAGCGGTCATAACGAGCACGACTGGAAATCGTGTGTACGTCAAAAGCGTACCGAGAGTTCGAATCTCTCCTGCTGCGCCA
>CAKTRT010000045.1 GCA_934597535.1 uncultured Oscillospiraceae bacterium
ATCATTTTAGAGCTGGCGCGCCGCTCGAGCAATGTCTTCGAGATGAAAGAGGGCACGCTCTACCCCGTGCTGCACGGCATGGAGCGCGAGGGCTATGTGGAGGCCTATGAAAAGGCGGCGCCCACCGGCCGGATGCGCAAGTACTATCACCTCACGCGCGCCGGGCGCGCGGCGCTCACCGAAGAGGAGCAGAGCTGGCAGCGCTACAGCGGCGCGGTGAACGCCGTGCTGCACTTTGCTTAAAAAAGGTGAGGCTATGAACAGAAACGAGTATTGCGACCGCGTGCTCGCGCAGGTCGGCCGGCTGACGACCGACGAGGCGAATGATCTGAGAAATGAGCTCGCCGGTCACATCGAAGACCACGCCGAAGCGCTGGTCGAGCACGGCTATACGGAGGAGAATGCCGCTGCGCGCGCCGTGGAGCTGATGGGCGATCCGGAGGAGACGGGCAGGGCCCTGCGCGAACAGTACCGCCACTTCTGGCTCGTTATCGTGCAGCGCATCGCGATTTTCGTCACGATCGTCGCCTGTGTGCAGGGCTTTTTTATGCTCCCGATGCTTGGCGGCGTGTACGAGAGCATCCATGAGCGGGTGAACCCGACGGTGAACAGCATCTCATGGGAAGAGCTTGACGGCGCGGCAGATCTGCACGAGCGAATCTCCATCGGGGACGATATCGTGCAGCTGAACCGCATCGAATACGGCGTGCGCGAAGGGGAGCGGCAGGCGGTGCTCTGGGTGAGTTCCTATGACCGCATTCCGGGCCGGAAGGTCTATGAGCGCCTGATCGAGACAATGTCGCTGCAAAGCGCGCGCGGCGAGACGATGTACGGGGAAGACGGCATCCGGTATTCAAGCTGCCGGAGCAGCAATGGCAGTTTGTATGTGCACTATGGCCAGCATACCGTGCCGCTCGAAGAGGGCGATACTTACGTGATATTCGTCTACGACCGCTTTGGCGAGCGCATCGAGACGAGGATCGAGCTTCCGGAAGGAGGGACGCAGCCGTGAAAAAGCAGAAGATCGAAAAGCGGCCGACGAGAGCGCGCCGCGCGGTCAAGAGCGTTGTCATCATGCTCTGCGCGCTGCTCATCTGCAATATGCTCGGCGGCGGACACCTGACGCGCGCCATGGCTCTGCGCGACGGCGAACAGCGCTACGGCGTGTATGAAAAGACGCACGAGATCACATTCCTTCCCGCCGAGAACATCTATAAGACGCTGCGCGTCACGCTGATGGCGAGCGAGAATGTGACCTATTGCGGCACGAGCCATTTTTACACCTTGCTTGGCTGGCAGAACGATTTCGGCGTGCCGCTTGACTGCTCAGACGGTGAGAGCATTCACGCGGGCAGGTGGGATATGGCTCGAAACGGCGCAAGGGATATCTTTTACTGGGGACGCGTCGACGATGCCGCGGTCGATAGCGCCGTGATCGAGCGATACCGTGCGGTTTCACAAGATGAAAACGGGGAATACACCTTTGAAAAGCGCGCGGCATTCGCCGCTGAGTTGATCGAAGACGGCGATTATCGGTATTTCCTCACTGGCGGAGTGGCGACAGAGGCCAACTATGGCGACTATGGATGGGATCGGGTGTATTTTGTCGGATACGACGCCTCGGGCGCAGAAGTGCTGCGCTATGAGATCGAGCGGCAGATGAGTACATCGTTCGCTTAAAAGGAAATCGGAGTGCGCTGCGGCATCGCCGCGGCGCTCTTTTTGCCGAATAGTAAACAAAGATGAACTTTCGGTGAATTCTCGACCGCGCCGGTTGACGGTAAAAAGCCAAAATGATATCCTACTCTGGAATTCTTATTCATTCATTTCCTCAGAAAGAAGGCAGGATATGCTGAAGCTGCAACAGATCGTCAAGGATTATCAGGCGGGCGACGCCACCGTCCATGCGCTGCGGGGCGTGAGCCTCAACTTCCGCGAGAGCGAGTTTGTCGCCATCCTCGGCCATTCAGGCTGCGGCAAGACGACGCTGCTCAACATCATCGGCGGCCTTGACCACTACACGAAGGGCGATCTCATCATCGGCGGTAGATCGACGAAGGACTTTTCTGATTCGGACTGGGACAGCTACCGCAACCACTCCGTCGGCTTCGTCTTCCAGAGCTATAACCTCATCCCGCACCAGACGGTCCTGAGCAACGTGGAGCTGGCGCTCACGCTCTCGGGCGTGAGCAAGTCAGAGCGCCGCGAGCGCGCGGTCAGGGCGCTTGAGAGCGTTGGCCTCGGCGACCAGCTCGACAAAAAGCCGAACCAGATGTCCGGCGGTCAGATGCAGCGCGTCGCCATCGCGCGGGCGCTCGTCAACGACCCGGACATCCTGCTTGCCGACGAGCCGACCGGTGCGCTCGACAGCGAGACGAGCGTGCAGGTGATGGAGATCTTGAAGAACATCTCCAAGGACCGCCTCATTATCATGGTGACGCACAACCCCGAGCTTGCCGAGACCTACGCGAGCCGCATCGTGCGCTTAAAGGACGGCGAGATCGTGGACGACAGCGCGCCGTATGAGGAGGCCGTGGAAGAAAAGCCCGCCGCTGGCAAGAGCAAAAAGACCTCGATGAGCTTTGGCACGGCGCTGTCGCTGTCGCTCAACAACCTGATGACGAAAAAGGGACGGACGTTTTTAACGGCCTT
>CAKTRT010000046.1 GCA_934597535.1 uncultured Oscillospiraceae bacterium
AATAAGCCAAATGCACCACTTTAATATCCTCCCGATTTCAGGCTGTCGATCGTTTCCTGCAAGCGCTGCAAAAACCGCCCGGCGTGCGCGCCGTCCATCTGCGTGTGATGAAACTGGAACGAGAGCTTCAGCGTCGTTTTGAAAAGGCCCTTGCGGTACTTGCCCCAAATGAGAAAGGGGTTGTTGAAAATGCCGCTGTTCATGCCCACGGCCCCGTCGAGCTCCGTATCCACGATGGCGGAGGTGTCAATGACCATGCAGTCCGTTAAGTCGTGGTTTTCGCAGCGCTCCGCCGCCGCGCGGGTCAGCAGCGCGGGCTCATAGTCCTTTTGGATGGCGAGGTAGATGAGCGCGAAGCCCACGAGGTACATCACGCCCTGCTGCCACGTCACGGCTCGAAAGCCGTCAAGCAGAAATTCCATCGTCTCACCTCGCTATGCCCACCAGCTGATGTTGGCGGAAATGAGCACGGCGTTGAAAAAGTCGATGAACATACCGCCGACCATCGGGATGGCGAAATAGGCCACCGGCGAGGGGCCGTACTTCTTGGTCACGACCTGCATATTGGCCATCGCGTTCGAGGTCGCCCCCATGGCAAAGCCGATGAAGCCCGCGGTCATGACCGCCGCATCGTAGCCGCGCCCCATGACGTTGAAAACCACGAAGTAGGAGAAGAGGAACATGACGATGCACTGGAGCACAAGACAGACGATCATCGGCAGGGCGAGGTCAATGAGCTCCCAGAGCTTCAACCCCGCGAGCGCCATGGCGAGGAAGATGGAGAGGAACATATTGCCCATCGTATCGATCTCCTCGGTGGGGTATTCGACGTGTACGCCGTCCATCGCGTTGCGGACGACCACGGCGACGAGCATCGCGCCGATGTACGCGGGAAAGGTCAGATCTGTCAGTGCCGTGAGCCACACGCTGACTTGATTTCCGATGCCGACCGCCAGCAGGAGCAGCATGAAGCCCTTGACAAAGCGAGGGCTGTTTGTGATAAAACGCTCGTCTTCACTCGCCACATCAGTGGCAAGGCCGACGCCCTGTGTGCCGCCGATGGCAGTCATCGTCTCCGGGCGCAGATTATGTTTTTCAATCAAGCGGCGTGCTGTCGGGCCGCCCATCAGCGAGCCGGCCACCAGACCGAACGTCGCCGCCGCGATGGAAACGACGCTGCCGCCCACCGCGCCCGCGGCCTCAAGGTCCGGCCCAAAGGCCGCCGCTGTACCGGGACCGCCGATGAGGGCGATGGAGCCGCAGCCGATGCCCAGCAGCGGATCGCAGCCGAACACCTCCATCACCCCGCCGCCGAGGAAGTTTTGCAGCGGGATCATCACGATGGAGACGATCAGGCACAGCATCACGGCCTTGCCGCCCTTGAGCAGCGCCGGGATGCTGACCGTAAAGCCGACCGTGGTGAAGAACAGGATCATGAAAACGGTCTGCAATGTGCCGTCAAAGGTGATGGACGCGATGCCGGCGGAGTAGAGAATGCAGTTGAGAATGGAAAAGCACAGTCCGCCGACCAGCGGAGCGGGGATACAATATCGGTTGAGCAGTCTCACCTTGTCGGTGATGATCCCGCCCATCCAGAACAGGAAAGCGCCTAAAGCAACTGCGTGGTACATATTTAACTCGATTGTCAGCATAACGATTTCTCCTTTTTCTTGTTCCGGTCCGGCACGGAGCAGCCACACACCACTCTGCCCCGCACCCTTTCTGCACACAGTCTAATGCGCAGTGTGGTGCGGGAAATGTCGAATCGCGTCGAACCCTTCATTTTCCGCATTTCCAACGATAAAAAACATTCAAAAATGTAACTTTTGACCGTTTAATCTCTATAAAATCGTTATATATTCCATAAATTATCAATAATTTGCTTAGATTTTGCAAAGAAAAACGCAGCAGTCCGGCTTTGGAAGCCGGACTGCTGCGT